>JAITWD010000241.1 GCA_031285465.1 Lachnospiraceae bacterium | reverse complement strand
CAAAGTCGTCGTCCTGGTATCGTTCATCACTATCATCCATATCATCAAAATCATCATCTTCAAAGTATTTTCCAAAAATTCTACCCAAAAAATTACCCGATGATCCATCCGATAATTTTTCTTCTTTGTGCTTATCATTTCGGTTTGAAAACCGTCTCATTTTTATGTAAACCCTCCGCTTAACATTTTTGTAACATTATATCATTATGGTCAATCAGAATCAAGTTTTCTTAAGATAAAACACTTAAAAAAAAGTTAATTAGTGCTGTAATTGCCATCTTACGCGATAACTAACTAAATAAGTGGTTGACTTTTTTTGCAAAAACTGCCACAATTTACTTGTTGACATAACACATCAGTACGTAAAGGGGGAAATATTTATGATGTACATGCATTACTGTCCACACTGCAAACGTATGTTTATGCTGAATGGACATCACTTAACCTGTCCCAAGTGCACCAACTCCATCTCTGAGCTTAAAATTGCCTATACTGATTACGTCCGACTAAATATCGAAGAACGGGCCGCATTTAAAAACAAATGTGAAAGTGAATTTCATTTACCCGAACTAAGTAGCAGTTATCGGATGCATAAGTACAGTAAATGGTATCGTGAGCTTCAATACAATCAAGGTATCGATCAAGGTTTAGATCAAGACCTTCATCTAAACCTCAATCCGGACACCAGTCATCCCACGCAAAGCATAACACCGAAGGCGACCGAAAAGGTTGAACAACTAATCGAAACCGGCTACGAACAGTCACTTATTTTTGAATAGTTACTAATAGTCAATAATCATTCACTCATCATTTATGATCGCGGCGATCCTTTCTGCCAGTAGTTCACGGCCGGCATCGTTATAGTGCATATGATCGGTCATGTACTCCTGATAATTTCCTTCATTGATGGTTCCAAAGTAATTGTCAATGAAGGAAACGCCGCAGCTAACAGCGGTATCATATTCCAACACCAGGTAATGCGGCAGATCGCCGTTACCAAGATCCATGATCGTGCCATTATGCAATTGACCATTCTCATCAAGATATTGCGCATAGGTGTGGGACATAACATATATCCGGATATAGGGAAATGCCTCGCGGATATCCTCTAGCGAGGTTCGTAGTGCGCCGGCGTAAGCTGTCAAATTATAATCATCCGCCGGATCATATCCCGGTGAGAGGGTATTATAATCGGTGGTATCATACATAATAATAAGATTATCCACCTTATTCATATCGACCGATTCAAGGTTTTTAACCGTATCTACATATACATCATCCTCTTGTACGACCGCCGCCGCGGTCAAAGCACTAAAATTCCCCTCAACCAACGCTTTGGTTACATAATACAGGCTAAAATTATCCTGTGGATAGGCAGGATCATATTGCGATGACCGACAGGCGATGACCGAATCGGGAAATCCGCCGTTAATTACCTCGGCCCCCGTTTTCTCCGCAATTTGCGCGGCCAGACCATTGGCTCCCAATTCATCGGTAAAAGGGTTGTTGCCCAGGCAAAGAATGGTATTGATACCATCATCTAATTGTTCCCGTTCAGCCATAATTGCCGGCTCCAGGGGAATCAGCATATCCATCTCCTCAACATCGAATTCTGTCGTGACCACCGAAGGGTCATAATCCGATTCAACCCCCTTGTCCCAGCGAACTAAAATGAATATCGCCGTACCAAAAACGATAACAATAATTGCCAGAACTACCAAGTGTAGATTTATTTTGATTTTCTTTTCTTTTTCGTCCATAATCGCTCCTCCGTTCATTAGTGTACTATGTTTAGTGCGAAAAATCTATTGCTTCATGAAAAATTAATAAGTATTAATGGGTGATGATAACGGTTGTCATTAGCTCACACTTATGTTACGTTAAAATAAAGCGATGGATTAAACAATCTTAATAGACCGCTTTATAATGTCTAAATGATACAGGAGATGCATAATGGTCAATAATAATAAACCGACACTTAAGGATATACTGGTGCTCCAATTGGTATTTGTCATCTATAGTTTTTCCAGTGTGGTTGCCAAGTTGGCTTCAGCTCAGATGTCTTCATTAGGATCGGTCTTTGATATCCGCTTTATTTTGCTTGCGCTACTTGATGTGATCATCCTCGGTGTTTATGCCTTGTTATGGCAACAGGTTATTAAGAAATGGGAGTTATCAATTGCTTATGCCAACAAGGGGATGACATTATTCTGGGGACTATTATGGGGGGGATTGATCTTTAATGAGGCGATAACTGCACAGAAAGTGTTAGGGATTTTCGTGGTTTTTTTAGGGGTGGTGATCATGAACGGAGAGAAGGTGGCGCAGGCATGAGTATATATCTGATCGTGGTACTGGTATCGGTAACGATTGCGGCTTTTTCGCAGATTTTATTGAAGAAAGCGGCTTCGAAAAGTTATTCTTCCGTGCTAAGGGAATATGTTAATCCTTATGTTATCGGTGGATATGGGTTATTATTTTTGTCGTTGTTTTTGACCATGTTTTCCTATCGGGGGCTGGATTTTACGAGTGTGCCCAT
>JAITWD010000155.1 GCA_031285465.1 Lachnospiraceae bacterium | reverse complement strand
TTCCCAAACCGGACGGAGCATGGTAACAACCGCCTCGCCGACGGCGGGTTTGAATTCACCGTAACCTTTGCCGTCAAATTCCCGTTCGGTTTCTTGGGGCGTCAGGCCGGTACAACCACAGTAGATATCGATAAGATTACTGATGCCTGGTTGCTTTTCGATATCATAATGGACACATCCCTCATTATCGGTGACCGCCCGTTTAAATTTACGGATAATGGTGTCGGCATCGTCCATTAAATAAATGCTGGCGTTGACGTTTTCATCCGATTTAGACATCTTTTTAGTCGGTTCCTGCAGACTCATGATCCGGGCTCCGGTTTTGCCGATATAGGGTTCCGGAATGGTAAAAACGTCACCATAGACCGAATTAAAACGCTGGGCGATATCCCGGGTGATCTCCAGATGCTGAAGCTGATCCTTGCCCACCGGTACCGCATCGGCCTGAAACAGTAGAATGTCCGCCGCCATCAGCACCGGATAGGTAAAGAGACCGGCATTGATATTCTCTGTATGTTTAGCCGCTTTATCTTTGAACTGGGTCATGCGGTTAAGTTCACCCATATAAGTATAGCAATTTAAAATCCAAGCCAGTTCGGCATGTGCCGGAACATGTGACTGGAAGTAAAGGCAATTTTTATCCGGATCGAGACCGGCGGCAATATAGAGGGTAAGCAGATTCATCGCCCGTCGCCTAAGTTCAGCCGGTTCCTGTCGGACCGTGATGGAATGGAGGTCAACGACCGAATAAAAGCATTCGTATTCTTCACTTAAGGTAACCCAATTCTTCAAAGCGCCCAAATAATTGCCTAAGGTTAAGGTGCCGGTCGCCTGCATTCCGCTGAAAAGTATCTTTTTACCATCAATCATGATGATCCTCCCTAATTACGCGTATTTCAGTAGTTCATATTTTAGCAGTTATATGATAGTTCTGCGATAACTCTTGATATTTCTACGACGTTAATTAGTTTATCACCGGAATGTGTTTTAGTCAAGAACGAGGGGGAACGATAATTGTCCAGCGTTCATTGATTATCTTGGCTTGATGATCATTTACCATTATAGTTATTCATTATGTGGTTCATCCCGCGGTTGGTATTGCGATAGTAGCCATTGTTATTATAGTTTCCCGGAATATAATTATTAGTGCTGTAGCTACTGGCATTGTTATAATTGGGATTATTACTATTGTAATTATTAGGCGTACCCTTGGAATCATTATGAGGAGTGTGATTAGAATTATTATTAAGACTATTGTTATTGGAATTATAATTGTCGGCAATGTGATCATCACTGACCACCGCCTGGTTTGACGATTGCGCAACCGCGGTATTCTCACAACCACAGGTACCACCGTTTTGGAAGGGTGTATCTTTGCGGTTTTCCATCCGGTTCATCCGGTTTTCCATGCGATTGTCCGCTCGGTCATCACGGTTCATTCGATTATCCATCCGGTTCATGCGGTTATCCATCCGATTGTCCATGCGATCATCCATTCGGTTGCCCATTCTTTGCGGTCGCGGTTCGCTCCCCATTCCCATTTGAGGATTCACTACCGGATCGGCAGCATAATTATTACAACTGCAGTCATCACAGTCATTATCCAGATTGGTGCCCATCGGAAATTTCTCTTCACAGCCACAATTATTGTTCATATTATTGATTGCATTGCTGGCGTTACTTAGATTGTTGCAGTTAACGCTATTGCGATTGTCATTGTTGCAGTTACCGTTATTGCGGCTGGCATTATTGCCGGCATTACTACAATTAGAATTGTTTCTACGGCCATTGTTATTGCAACCGTTATCGTTATCACCATTGTTACAGTCGCAACCATTACCGCCATTGTTGCCTAAACTAAACAGTGCCAATAGAGCCAATAAATTCATACGTGTCCACTCCTCTTTTTGATTTGAATAAATCGCATAAGATGATTGGCCATCGTATTCCATCTCTTATGCGATATCTCTTATGCAATATCCTATGCAGAAGAATGAACTATGTACCAACGTCTACCGTCGTCTTTTCAGAACCACCCGCTTTATGTAGGCAAAGGTTCGCGCTTCACCTTCCCGAGCCAGCATGTTTAGGAGCTTTTCCAGCCAAAATCTGGTCTGGGCATGTAGCGGTGCCGGTTCCAGACCCCGTAAGTAATACTGTAGGGGCATATCATCGGTGTAGTGTCCCCAATTATAAACCTTGCAGGCAGCAATGCGGTCCATCAGCATTTCGATAATGTACTTCTTAGGCATGGGGACCGGCAACAAGCCACCGGGAATATCTTTAATGCTATAATCGATCCAATACTCATAATGATGGCGATTGCGTCCTTTGTGATGCAACCATGCACTGGAATATCCGATGGCGCGCCGCTCAGCGTTATTGGGACTTTGATCGCCCTGAAAATACTTGACACCGATCAGAAATTCCCGTGGACTAAATTTAGAAAGGTCATGCAATAAGCCCTGCTTATATAGCCCGACTGCAAAACACCCCTTCATGACCAAATGCTTATGCCGTATAATCGTCTTAAAGTGCAGCCAGCCCTTCATCCTTCGCCCTCCGCCTTTTTGCGTGACTTAAAGATACTGATGCTTCTTTCTTTAACCATAATACTTAACTCTTTATTCTCTACCTCAAGCTCCGGCCGATCCGGATCGGTCGCGGTCACCAATGACCAGCGGAAGCCCTTAGGTAGCTTCGGTAATGCCAAACGGTGAGGTTTCCAATGCATATTGATGGCAAAATAGAATGAATCGTCATCGGTGCCATCCTGCTGCTTGACATATCGTCCACAACACATAATGCCCACCGAACGACTGTACAGACCGGAATCGGGCCGCCAGGCACCTTCACCATGATAGGACATGATCGGCGTGCCCCCCTGAGCATAATCGATCACCGGAATCTCGGTCGGCAGATGCAGGATGGGATGTTGCTTGCGCAACTCAATAAGTGACCTGGTAAAGGCCAGCACCTCGCTCCCCATCTGATTGGGGGTCCACTTAACCCACCCCACTTCATTATCCTGGCAATAGGTATTGTTATTTCCAAAACGAGTATTTCCAAACTCATCACCACTATAGAGAAAGGGTGTTCCCTGTGACAAAAATAAGAGGGCAAGGGCATTTTTAATCTGTTTAAGGCGTAGCTCACGGACCAGCTTTTTCCGGCTGGGACCTTCGACACCACAATTCCAGCTAAAATTATGATTGGTTCCATCAAGGTTACGCTCACCATTGGCCTCATTATGCTTCTGATCATAGGCCGTCAGATCAAAAAGAGAAAAACCGCCATAATCGGCAAGGTAATTGATGGTACCACGCTCACCGGGATTATTGCGTTGATGGTAAAGTAATGCCTCGATCATATCCTCATCACCCTTTAAAAGACGACGGATCTCGTTCTTGAAATGATCGCGGAACACACCAGTATTGGGGAAACGCGGTTGTTCCTCCCAATATGAATATTCGTTGTAAAGGATTTTGATGCCTGACAATAAAGGGTCATGGGTAATGATGGACAATGGCAAGTCGTGCCCTAATAAATGAATCCCGTCAATATGATATTCCATCACCCAGAATCGTAAAATATCCGGAATATCCGCCCGATTGACCGTAGGGGGGAAGAAAAAGTACATCAATACCTCAATCCCCGCCCGATGGGACTCCTGCACCAGTGTTTTAAACGACCGGTCCGGTCGGATATCTGCACCAAAGGATGCTTTAGGAGCATAATAATAGGCCTCCTTAAACCCCCAACCATTGATCAGTGACCGTTCCTCCAACTGGTTCGGTACGATAATGGTTTCCCATTCGTCAAACTCATAGGCTGGTAACAGTTCAATGGCAGTGATTCCTAAGCTCTGCAGATAGGGTAATTTCCCAATGATCCCTTCAAAGGTACCCCGGTGTTTTACACCAGAGCTCTTATGCATCGTAAAACTGCGCACCTGCATACCATAGATAATACTGTCGGAATAGGGTGTTTCCGGCGGTTGGTCATCGCCCCAGTCAAAGTCCTGACAGTAGAAGCCACCGCTAATAACCGGTTCGGACGGTTCGCCCCAGCAGGAGCGACCGTAGATTACCCTGGCATCAGGATCGACGACCGTTTCATCATCACAGTAGTAATTGTAACGGCAGCCGGCCAAAGAACCCTCATCGGGATAGATGACCGGCTCCCCAGCGGGCGGCCCCTCGACCGATTGCTCCCCGGCAACCATTGTGATTGGAAAATATACCTTAAGTCCGTACAAACATCCCCTCCGTCCCTTTGGGGAAAAAGGAATCCGGAGTGTATTATCGTGTTCATCATATATTATCACGCCGCAATTATCGCCGGCGACTGCATCGGTGCAAAAACAGATACCGTCCGATACGGTATAAACCCCTTTTCGTTCGGGCTTAAAATAGGCGGTCTTTATCGCTTGGTTCATCGCAATCCTCCGTCGGTCCAATAAAATCACTACTAATATAACATATTTTTACCAATTCGTGTGAAAAATATTGCCAAGCTTATTTTTTATTAGTACAATATACTAAGGTAACCATTGCAAAAGTAAAGGAGACACAAATGAGCGATAATAATATTAAAAAAAATAAGCTAACTGATGGGGAAATGATCCCGGAAACAGAGAATGAAGCCGCCGATGAGGAAATGACCGTCGAGCTGGAACTGGAGGATGGCACTGTGGTCAATTGTGCTATCATTACAATACTTACGGTTACAGATAAGGACTACATTGTCCTATTGCCTCTTAACGAGGATGGCAACAACGATGACGGAGAGGTGTGGTTTTATCGGTATGAGGAGGACGAGGAGGATTTAGATAAGGATCCTGAGCTGACCTATATTGAGGACGACGAGGAATATGAACTGGTGGCCGAGGCTTTTGATGAATATCTGGACAGTGCCGAGTTTGATGAGTTGGTTGAGGAGTAGAGTACATTGCTTCGGAAGTTGCGGAAAGCACTTCCGGAGCAATTTTTTTGTTTCAAATTTTAAACTGTTTTTCTAATTCTTTTTTTCGCTCTTCCGTTCCTTTTTAAGCTCTTCTTTTCGTTCCTTTTTAAGCGCTTTTTTCCACTCCTTTTTTATTTTTTTTATATATTTTGAATGGGTGCCATCCCAAAAGCACTTTATACACCGGCCATTCAAAAAAGTGTGGTCACAATTGTCATATCCATATAAAACGTATGCACATTCAGGACAGAGGCTGGCCATTTGTGAGGTGCTTTCATAATACTTACTGCCACATTCGTCACAAGTACGGATGCTTTTTTCGGAGGATGGATTGCTCACATCGTTTGTACCTATGCTGCTGTTTAAACTGGATGTTTCCGCAATTATCTCATACTTAAGTATTTTATCTTCCACTGATATATACTCCTGTCATACATTTAATGATATACTCAAAAGTCCTTTTTATTATATCACTAAATGTAATGCGATAGCAACGGCTCCAAAAAACGTGAGGGCGATTGCTTAGGCGAGGTAGTGTAAAGGAGACATAGCTGTTCCTTAGCGCGGGTCATTCCGACATAGAACAGCCGCCGTTCCTCTTCTATCTGCCCGGCGGTAAGGGAGCGCTTGCCGGGTATAGTCCCTTCATTAAGGTGAGGAAGGTAGACGGTATCAAATTCCAAACCTTTGGAACCATGCATGGTTATCAACCGGATGCCCTGACCGCTTTGACCGGCCCTATCGCCTGATTTAATGGGTGATTGAGTAGCTTTTGGTTTATCACAGGACAGTAACGGGGAATTAAGCGATTTAGGTAACGGTTGGGAATGCTCCTCTGCAAATTGTAGCCACGAATCACAATCGGAATGGTCACGGGCGCTCTCCTGGATGGTGTTGGCAATCTCCTGCCATTCTTCGTACTCCTCCGGGCGGGCACGCTCTTTTAAGTAGCGGTCATATCCGATGCCTTTGCGGATAAAATGGATGGCGAGGTAGGGCGACAGGCGGGCGATCCGATGGCAGTCAGCAAAAAACCGGCGAATGACGGCCTGATCGTCACCTTTTCCCTGATAATATTCCAGTAGCCTCTCTTCAGTAATCCCATCGGTCAGGTCGGCGACCGCCCGGCCACTTAGGTAGCGGGCGGGTTTATTGATAATATTAAGGTAGCGGGCACGGGTCGGTTCCTGTGTAGAAAAGCGCAGGTAGTCGATAATATCGTTCGCAATAAAGTGCGCAAAGAGGTCGATGGTTTTTTCGGTTGTGCTGATCGGGATCCCCATTTTAGTACATTTGGACGCTAACAGCGAGACTTCAAGGTTGGTCCGTAGTATTACCGCGGTTTCCGAATGACGACCTTGGTCAAGTGCCTTTAAGCTATTAAGCAGGTACTGGTCTTCCTGTTCTTTATTAGGAAAGGCGTGGAGGGTCACTTCGTTACCATCACGCAGTGCATGGTAATGCTTTTCCAGGCGTTGTTGGTTGAGAGTGATAACCGCATCGGCAGCGGCAATGATGGGGTGGGTACTACGGTAGTTGATCTCCAGTTGGATCAGTACCGCGTCAGGAAAATCATCAATAAACTCCTTCATCACCGCCGGACGGGCGCCACGGAAACCATAAATGGACTGATCGTCGTCGCCCACGATAAAGAGATGATTGTCGGGCGCGGCAAGCAATCTAAGGATCTGGTATTGACGGCGGTTGATATCTTGAAATTCATCCACGAGGATATGGGTAAAATACTGTTGCCATTGTGACAAGATCGTTGGACTGCCCATCAACATTTCGTGACAGTATAGAATCATATCATCGAAATCCATTTTTTTGAGGGTCTTCAACATATCGGTATAGCGGCTATATAATGACTCAATATTTTCAAAGGAACCGACCGGCGGTTCGAGATTCTTGAGCCGACCGATATCATGAAGGAGCGCTTCGCATTCGGTGCGGTCGATATTGTCGTGCGGACGGTCTTGCCGGAGTAACCTCCTAATAATACGAAGCTGCTCTGCAGGCTTAATAAGGGAAAAATTTTGAAGGTATCCCGAACGGGATAGGATTTGGTAATAGATGCTGTGAAAGGTGCCAAAATGAACGGTCGCACAGGTTTTTCCTATGGCAGTAAGAAAACGGGACTGCATTTCCTGAGCGGCTGCTTTAGTGAAGGTGATCACCAGAATATTATCTGGCGGAACATGACACCGCTCGATCAGATGGACAATCCGCGAAACTATGGTATAGGTTTTGCCACTGCCCGGTCCCGCCAGCACCCGGATCGGACCGCCCTTATGGTGGATGGCAAGCTGTTGTGCCCGATTAATTGATTTATCTTTTATCGCATTTCCTCCCTACCTATTATAGCCCCTCCCCCTGGAAGGAGCCGTCGGTGGTGGGATTTTCGTATTTTTTCTGATCCAATAATGTAGCACTGTCTGAGCGAAGCGAGTTTGTTGCATTATTGGGTCAGAATAAAATACGATAAATCCTCACCCACCGACGGCGGACCCCCTTATTCCACTTCATCCGGCAACACCAATGCCGCCGCCTTCTTGAAGCCGTTTACCTCTCTGGTCGCACGATCGACCGCAATATTGGTCCCCGCTCCGGCGACACAACCACCGGGACAGGCCATACCTTCGATCAGGCAGCCATTCTTCCTGCCTGCCTTTGCCAGCAGGAGCATCTTCTTACATTCCGACAGACCTTCGGCATGTTCGATCCGTACTTCGGTGCCGGGATAATAGGCATGGATACATTCCTCAATGGCACCAGCCACACCACCGGCCACACCGTATCCGCGCCCTGCTCCGGTCGCATCGGCCATACTTCCCTGTGGCTTACACTGGGCTGGATCAATACCTTTAGCTTCGAACATTCCGGTCAGTTCTTCGAAGGTAATAACAAAATCCACATCGGAACGAATGGTCCGGCGGGAAGCTTCTAACTTCTTTGAGGCACAAGGACCGATAAAAACCACTCCGGCATCGGGATGTTCTTTCTTAATGATCCGGGCAGTAGCTACCATCGGGGTCAATTCGTTAGAAATATTGGCGATCGTTTCGGGAAAGTATTTTTTGGCAAGGACCGCCCATGACGGACAACAGGAGGTCAACAGAAAGGGCAACTCGCCACTTGCCACCGACTCGACATACTGCTCCGCCTCCGCCATCGCCCCCAGATCGGCACCGATCGCCGTTTCATAGACCGCCGCAAAACCCAGCTCTAACAACGCCGCCTTTACCATATCGGGGGTTACATTAGGACCAAACTGTCCGACAAAAGCGGGGGCAACCTGGGCAATGATCTCCCGTCCCGACTGCATGGCACGGATCAATTGGAAAATTTGCGATTTATCGGCAATCGCACCAAACGGGCAACTGACCATACACTGACCGCAGGAAACACAACGTTCCTGATCAATAAAGGCTCGTCCTTTGCGATCGTTTTGGATGGCATCCACCCCACAAT
>JAITWD010000109.1 GCA_031285465.1 Lachnospiraceae bacterium | reverse complement strand
CCATTTATTTTCCCGCCGGACCGCCGGTCGGTCATTGCCTTGGCTGTTTTGGCTGCTGGATAAAGACACCTGGCACATGCATTATTAATGACCGTGTCCGGGACTTTACGAGGGCGATGGCGGAATGTTCCCACCTTATAATTGTCAGCCGCTGTGTGTACGGCGGCCTGTCACCTGATATTAAGGCGATAATGGATCGAAATATCGGAATAATGCTCCCCTTCTTTCGGATCAAAAGCAAAGAAATGCATCATTATCCGCGATATAAAGAAATGCCGGGATTAACCTACCATTTTTATGGGACGGACATTTCCGATGCCGAAAAGGCAACGGCAAGTAGGTTATATAATGCCAATTGTCTAAATTTGAGCACAGGAGCTTCGTCCTCATTTTTTCATTTATCACTGGAACAATTAACAGCCGCGCTCAGTCCGGTTCAATAAAAGGAGACCGATCATGAAAATTTGCCTGATAAATGGCAGTCCTAAACTTAAGGACAGTTGCTCTACAAACATCATCCAGTCGATAACAGCGAAACTTTCGCCGAAGTCGCCCGAACCTTCACAACAAGCTTCATCGGCCATTTGGCAGGGCATTTCATCCCCTGTCGATCAAGAGTGTGTCCGTTACGAAACCGCCAATGGAAAGGTGGACGCTTTATTGGATGCCATCGATGGTTGCGAGATAATTGTGATAGTTTTTCCGCTCTATGTTGATGGTATTCCGTCCCATTTGCTGCGTCTGCTTTATTTAGCCGAAGAACGGGTTGCTCAGGTCGCACCGGATGCCCGACTCTATGTTATCTCCCAAAATGGTTTTTATGAGGCACATCAAAACCGCCTGGCGATCGAGATGATGAGAAACTTTGTTCGCCGCGCTAAGCTGACCTGGGGACAGGGGATTGGGGTTGGTGGCGGTCCGATGGTCAATAAAGCCCCGATTGGTTATGGTCCTAATAAAAATCTCGGACTGGCACTGGATACTCTGACCGAAAATATTGTCTTAAACAAATCGGCGGATGATATTTTTGTCACGCCCAATTTTCCGCGCTTTCTATATCTGCAGATGGCACATCTTATGTGGAGAAGATTGGCAAGGCAAAATAAGGTGACCAAACAGTCATTATGGAATCGCTAAATTTTGTGGTGCAAAAAATGGGACGTCCAGCAATAAACTACACTGAGATAATTGTCCAGCAATAAACTACACCGTTGACTTTTACAAACGAAATTGTTACAATACAGAATGAACATTACAGGAGGAAGCACTATGCAGAAGAAAGTATTTCAGCTTTTGGTTGATAATAACGCCGGCGTTCTCAGTCGGATTTCCGGTCTTTTTTCCCGTCGCGGTTATAGTATTGAGAGTATTACTGCCGGCATCACCGCCGATCCCCGGTTCACCCGCATCACGATTGTTGCCGCCGGTGATGACGACATCTTAGACCAGATCGAGAAGCAGGTGGCTAAGCTGGTCGATGTTAAAGAGATCAAAGAGCTTAAGCCCGCCAGCAGTGTCTATCGTGAACTGGCGCTGATCAAGGTTAAGGTAGCCGTTTCGGAGCGTCAGGGTATCCTGGCGATGGCCGATATTTTCCGTGCTAACATCGTTGATGTCGCGCCGGAGAGTCTGATCATCGAAATGACCGGCGATCAAAGCAAGATCAATGCCTTCATCAACCTGTTAGAGGGTTACGAAATTTTAGAACTGGCACGTACCGGCATTGCCGGCCTTGCCCGCGGTACCGAAAGCGTTACATATTTATAAGTTTATAAGGTACCCATCCCCAATCTCAAAAGTACTAACAACTATAAATAAAAACACCACGCGCAAGCGTTCAGGAGGAAAAGCAATGGCAAACATTTATTATCAACAAGACTGTAACATCTCTTTATTAGAAGGAAAGACCATCGCCGTTATCGGTTACGGCAGTCAGGGACATGCTCATGCCCTTAATGCTAAAGAATCGGGCTGCAACGTAATCATCGGCCTTTATGAAGGTTCACGCTCATGGGATAAGGCAGTAAAGCAGGGATTTTCGGTTTACACCGCCGCTGAGGCCGCTAAAAAGGCGGACATCATTATGATCCTTATCAATGATGAGAAACAGGCGAAGATGTACCGTGAAGATATTGAGCCCAATCTGGAAGAGGGCAATATGCTGATGTTTGCTCATGGTTTTGCCATTCATTTCAACCAGATCACGGCACCGAAGAATGTTGACGTGACCATGATCGCCCCCAAGGGCCCCGGTCATACCGTCCGTAGTGAGTACCAGGCTGGTAAGGGTGTGCCCTGTCTGGTTGCCGTTCATCAGGATGCGACCGGCAAAGCATTGGATAAAGCGCTGGCCTATGCCGCTGCCATCGGCGGTGCGCGTGCCGGAGTGCTGGAAACTACCTTCCGTACCGAGACCGAGACCGATCTTTTTGGTGAGCAGGCGGTACTGTGTGGCGGTGTGTGTGCACTGATGCAGGCTGGTTATGAAACCTTGGTTGAAGCCGGTTATGATGCCCGTAATGCCTACTTTGAGTGTATCCATGAAATGAAGCTGATCGTTGACCTGATCTATCAATCGGGTTTTGCCGGGATGCGTTACTCCATCTCCAATACCGCCGAATATGGCGATTACATCACCGGTCCGAAGATCATTACCGATGAAACCAAGCAAAATATGAAAAAGGTGCTCGCCGATATCCAATCGGGCGCGTTTGCCAAAGACTTCCTGTTAGATATGTCCGATGCCGGTGGTCAGGCTCACTTTAAGGCCATGAAAAAGCTTGCCGCAGAGCATCCGTCAGAGGTGGTTGGTGAAGAAATCCGTAAGCTCTACAGCTGGAATAATGAAGAGGATAAATTTATCAATAACTAAATCAATAAGCTGAGTATCCGCATATATTATTTAATACTAAAGCCCTGCAGGGACCCTCCTTGTAGGGCTTTAAAAACTATCTTGCCGGTTGTCGTGAGCGGGCAATGATAAATTTGGAGGTAAAGTCATGATTTATAATACCGTACTGGATGCCATCGGGTACACCCCGATGATACGATTGCAACGAATGATCGACGATCCGAATAGTGCCGAGGTGCTGGTTAAGTTTGAGGGATTGAATGTCGGTGGGTCGATCAAGACCAGAACCGCTTATAATATGATCCGACAGGCGGAAAGCGATGGCGTGATCAATAAGGATACCATCATTGTCGAGCCGACCAGTGGCAATCAGGGGATCGGACTGGCGCTGATCGGTGCGGTCAGGGGATATCGCACCATTATCATTATGCCCGATTCGGTATCGGAGGAACGCCGGAAGCTGGTCCGCCACTACGGCGCAGAGGTGATGCTGGTGCATGATGCCGGTAATATCGGTGACTGTATCGAAGAGTGCCTTGCTACCGCCATGAAGATGGCGGCGGACGACCCGCGGGTCTTTATCCCGCAACAGTTTGAGAATCCGGCCAATCCGCTGGTGCACAAACACCACACCGCCCTGGAGATCCTGGAACAGGTGGCAGGTCCGATTCACGGCTTTTGTTCCGGCATCGGTACCGGAGGTACGATCAGTGGCATCGGTGAGGTATTGAAGGCGCTTAATCCCGATTTGGAGGTATGGGCGGTTGAGCCGGAAAATGCGGCTATTTTGGCCGGCGGCACCATCGGCACCCACATTCAGATGGGCATCGGTGACGGCTTGATCCCGGGCAACCTAAACCAAAGCATATATAATGATGTTTATATCGTTTCCGACGAAGAAGCGCTGCGGACCGCCCGCAATCTGGCGCGCAAAGAGGGGCTGATGTGCGGTATTTCCAGCGGAACCAATGTGGCGGCGGCGATCCGCCTGGCGCGGAAGCTCGGTGCCGGTAAAACGGTGGTGACTGTTCTGCCCGATACCGCGGAACGCTATTTTTCCACACCGCTATTTGATGGCGAGTAGAAGATTTGAGGACGAGTAGAAGATTTGATAGTGAGTGCAATCGTTG
>JAITWD010000102.1 GCA_031285465.1 Lachnospiraceae bacterium | reverse complement strand
ATCTTGGTAATGAAAAAGCGGTAACCCAGCAATGCCATGGCACTGACCAGCAACGAGCTATAAAAGTTCATACCGATCATCAAACTGCCAAAAGGAAGCCGGGTAAACAGATAACCGACAACATTACTGATGTAGGTATTTAAAACCCACGTGCCAGTTGCCTCCGGGAAAAACCGATAATTCCCCAGACTATACCCGGTATCGGCAAGCTCAACCCCAGCCGCGATCTTAAGTAACGGAAATAATAAAAGGATCACGGGAAAAATAATATTGATCCTGACCCTGGATAGGTTTAACCTTTGCGTGATAGCCTTTTCCATAGTTTCCTTCCTACCCCCTCAAACAGTCCAAAAATCTTACAGCGTCCATACTCAACCAGAATCCCGATGGTATACACCAGCAAAACGGTTAAGATCATATTTAGGATAAGTCCCAGCAAGCCACGCTCTTCGCCCAGAAAATTCCCGCCAAAAAGCAGTTGAGTCCATTGATACCACCTAAAACGAAGATCAATATGCATGTGTAACAGATAGACTCCCAGGCTCAGTGGGCCTAAAAAGCGAAACAGTGACGCCCAACGCCCCTCCGGAATCTTAATTTTGGCAAATGCACCGAATAAACCGACCGCCCCGAGAGCGGTTAAAATAAAGTTATAATGAAAGGGTACCCGAAAAAAATAGTCAAACCAGCCCTTCGTAACATATAGATAATGCAGGACACAGGTCAACAGACCAATCCCCGATGCACTGCCAATATATAATAGCCATCCCCTCCTTTGCTTTTCCAAAAAGGACAGGCCATGTAAGCGCAGGTAACAACCGATGATATATAAGCACAGAAACCAGCCAAAATCATATCCTTGCCGGTCGGTTACCAGTGCCACCGGAACGATACTTTTAATTCCGCAAAACGCGATCAATAACAGGGTGATCAGCGTTCCCAATTGTTTCTTAGTCAGCTTTTCACAGGCAGAATTAATGAACGGACTAAACAGATAGAGCAGGACATATTCGGTTGCAAACCAATAATGCTCGGTCGAGAGGGGCAAAATATATTGAATAAGCCCATAAACCCCTTCCTCCTTAGCCAGTATTGGAAATCCAAGCAACGCCAAAATCAGGGGGATCAGCAATGAATAAAACAGCACTTGGGCGATCAGGCGAAGGAGACGAACCGGCTTAAAACCGGCGCGGACACAAAAATATCCGCTGATCAGAACATATACATTGACCGCCACAATACAAAAAGACTCCAACATCGTCCCCAAAACCTGGCGGTCACTGAGCATACTTAGACGCTCAGGTAACAGCTGCGCATCATTAAGGTAATGGAGAACCACCACCATTAACATGGCAATGGATCGAAGCAATTCAAAATTGGGCTGGCGCTTAGACAACGGCATAAGAGAACGACCCTCCAATATTATTGGTCAACCTTCCGAAAAATAATAAACTTACTGAAAAAATAATTGGCAACGATCACAAATATATTGCAGACTATTTTAGCGATCAGATCGTCAATGTTTAAGTAATAGGTCATAACTATCATCATAACCTGGTCGAGTACTCCGGTAGCAACGCGGGCGCCCAAAAAGCCTAAAAACTCTTTTATCCGTCCCTTCTTACCGGTGACTTTTGATTGAAATACAAAGGTCCGGTTGGTCCAGTAGGCAAAAAGCACTGCTATGATCCAAGCGATCAGATTAGCGATCAAGGTTAAATCCGGCCGGTCATTCCGCGCACCAATGGCACTGGCGGTCAAACGATAGATCACGGTATTGACCACAAAAGTCAAGAAGCCGAAGATTAGATAGTTTATTGCTTCGCGATATTTATTATATTGTTTCCAGATATATTGCATCATTGCATATTATCCCATCTGTAATTATTTGCTTAACCCTTCCTGACTAACGTTCCCTGGAAGCCTGGCCTTTTTCAATGCGATAGACCATATCACACTTTTCTATCGTTTGTAGACGGTGGGCAATAATGATCAGCGTCTTCCGACCATGCAGACGGTTGATCGACTCCATTATCGCGGCCTCGGTGTCATTATCCAGCGCCGATGTCGCTTCATCAAGCACCAGTACCTCCGGATCCTCAAACAGCGCCCGGGCAATACCGATCCGCTGGCGCTGGCCGCCGGAAATACGAATTCCCCGTTCACCAATCCCGGTATCCAGTCCCTCTGGCAGGGCGCGGACAAATTCATCCAGACGCGCTTCACTGAGTGCACGCCAGACCTTCGTATCATCAATATCACCATCGGCATAGCCAAAGGCAACATTTTTGCGGATGGTATCATCCAGCATGAAGATCGATTGTGGGATATAGCCGATATTCTTAAGCCAGGATGCATAGTGATCGCGGACGTCCACCCCATCGGCAAGGATCTGTCCGCTTTCCAGCTTAAGCAGTCCCAGCATAATATCGACCACGGTGGTCTTACCCGCACCCGATGTTCCGACGATCCCGACCGCACAACCAACCGGTATTTCCAGATTGGCATGATCAAAGATCATCACACTGGTACCCGGATATTTATAGGTAATATCACGCAGATCGATCTGGTGCTCAATTGCCAGCTTTTCTACCGCGGCCGATTTATGGTAGACCGCTTCGTCATAAACCATGTTACGGTCACGGATGTCCTCCTGCAGATTGTCACTGACCCCCATGAAAAAGGGCTCGAAATAGGCAATCGCAGTCAGATGATTGTTGATCCGGTTGGCACAGGGAATGAGACGCATGGCGGCCACCGCCAGTGCTCCCAATGTCACTAAAACATCCTCCACCGCAATGCCACTGATCACCTGCACCATCAGATAAATAAGCATCCCGGCGATGGCCACCGTCTCGATCAGCAGACGGGGGGTGGCATTGAAAAGATTATATTTCTGGACGGCTTCGACATAACCGTAACCGCATTTGGCATATTCATTGATAAAATAGTTCTCTTTATTGGCGATCTTAATCTCCTTGATGCCCATAACCGACTGATCGATCCACTTGTAAAGACCGCTGTAATATTCCTGATTATCGGCACCGGCCTTTTTCATGATCGGACTTAAGATTCCTTTGATAATGGCGAGCACCACCACCAGCAGAACCATCAGGATCAGCGACATCATCGGTTCCTGTGAGATACAGGCGGCAACCAGACCAATGAAAACAATGCCTTCACTAACCAGTTGAAGCAGGCTTAAGATCAATCCGTACATATTATTGACATCGGAGGTAATGGTTCGCTGGATAACCGAGGTATCGGCATTGAGATAGTATTCGTAGGGGCGTTTCATGAAATTGATCATCATCCGCCGGGAAGTGGCAAACTGGTTAGAGTAGACAAATTTAAACTGCATTTTATTTTGAAAGAACAAAAAAAGATTCTTAATAATGAACACGCCGATCATCGCCAGCATGATCGCAATAGTAAACTGGGACACACTGGTAAAACCCAGTCGCTCATATATAAAGGAAAGATAGGGACTCTCCTGTACATCCTCCGGTTTCATAACCGTTTGCAGTACCGGCACGATCATCGCAATGCCCAGCACCTCCAGTGAAGAGCCGATAAGCATCAAAAAAACCAGGCAAACCATGACTCGTTTTTGTTTTCGGTCTAACAGAATGTTTAGTTTCTTCAGTATCTTGCCCATAGGATATTGTGTCCTTATCATTGAATTACTCTATTAATACGTGAAATTTCGCCGGAAGAATGAATCCCTGATTCATTCTTCGAGATGAGACTTAGAAACTGTTAGGTCCGGTCCTTACGGACCTTACTGTTTCTTCTCATCTTCCATACTTATACCAGTATAGGGCAATCATGGAAAAATATCAATATATTACTACGGCGGTCGATTTTAACCTGAATTATGCTGGCGGCAATTCTATGAAAATCACCTGTTATTATATCATTTCATTCTGACGATGAATTTCCGGCGCTTCATACCGATCCATAAAATCCTCACCGAGAAAAATCCGTTCACCGGCGAACCGGATCGCGCTCGGAACGGTAAAGACAGCGACTACCCGATCAATGGTCAGATCAGGGATAAAATTCAGTATCTCCATCGGAAACATCCCGTCCAAGACAATATGCCCGGAAAAGATAGCACAATAGTCCAACCGGTCCCGCGGATGGGGTTTGATGATAATCTGTGCCGCCCGACCATTGATAGTACCATATTCAACAATAATATCACGAAAAATGGTTTCCCTGGTGGTCAGGTCACATAGCGGTTCGGTTAAAATCAGCACCTTGCCGGTATCCCCCCCCTGGTTTAATTTTTCGCGCAGACTTGGCAGATCGGCGATAAAAATGGCCGTTATCAATTCTTTATCCGCCGCCTTTAGACCGGCAACCAGTTCCTCACGTGACTGCTCAATATATTTGGGGCCAGGATAGGGCAGTACCGATATGTCGTTAACTTCCATGTCAAGGCAGTACTTTCCGTATCCATTTTGGATAAAGATCAGATTATGCGCCGCCATCCACGCCTTTACACCAAAATACCCCCTGTTATCATAACGTGCGGTATCATAATATTTTATACAATCCAGACCATCTTCAACCGCATGATAATAAATCTTCTGGCTACTAAGATAATAACCGATCGGATCGGAATCGCAAAACACATAAATATCCCGATAGGAGCGAAAATCCACCGGGACATAGGGTGCCTGTAGTTTACCGAATTGTTTGGTGTATTTAATCCGGGCAAGCATATTAAAGAGAATATTGCCTCTATCGGTATGATAGGCTTTCAGTTGCGGAAAAAAGGACTCGTCCTTCTCGTCATATTCCAACACCTGTTCAAACAGACCCGATGCGGACGCACGCGCACACAGATCACCAAAATCGTTGGATAACCGACTTAAAAGCAAGGTCGCTTTACCGGCGGTCGCTCGATGCAACACCAACTCTTTGAGACAGGCGATGTATGCGTGGTAATAGGTATGACAGACATATATTCGTTCTTTCACTTTAGACGGAGCTCCTTTTTATTACGGGTGTTTTTTATTACGGAGGCTTTCTTTTTATTACAGCTGTTCTCTTTTTATTGCAAGCGTTTCTTTCGATTACGGATACTTCATTTTTTTATTCAAGCAGTTTCGCAAGTAGAACTTGCGAAATGCATGGGATTAGTTTAATGATCGCTCAATAATTCTTCGGCGATCCGCGCCGCCCCTTTGCCATCGATCAGTGCTCGCATCGTTTTAGTCATTTGACAACGCCCAGGGTAATCGGCAACCAATTGCCTAATCGATCCGGCAAAATCGCCACGTTCAGCGATCACTGCTCCACTGGCAGCAAAGGCTTCGGCACAAGCCCGTTGATTCTCTGCCATGCTAAAACAAATGGTCGGGACACCGACGGCCGATAATTCATAAAGGGTGGTCCCGGCGGCGGACAAGGCAATATCACATCTGCTCATCAGGGCGGCCATATCGCTCACCCCCTCATATAGCTTTAATTGACCGGCCGGCTTTTGCCCCGCCTGCTGCTGCTTAACCCGCTGCTGATCAATATGCTCCGCACGTTCCCGCAACCGGTCGCGATGACGGTTCAGCGCACCGATCACCACATGGATCGAGGTCTGTTTTGATGCTCCGCGCAAAACTGCGTCGATCAGCATGGTCGTCCGATCCTCATCGTCGGTACCGCCGGTGGTTATCAGGATATTCTCAACCACCGCCCGGGTCTGGTAGGGTACCATGCAAAATTGTTCCCGCAGTGGTGCATATTGTCCTCCCAGCAAAAGCTGCCGCGCCTGTGAATATCCGCTCCGATAGGCCTGCCTCTCCTCTACACCAATGATATCGTAGTTGACCACCGTATCGACCGGATAATCAAATGCCCGCAGATCATCAAGGTACACCACCCGGGTATACTGCCCGATGGTCTGTAGATAATTCGGAGTCACAAAATAGGAATCGAGCAATAGGGTGCGGGGATTTTCTGATTGCAACAGTTTCTCCAGTGCATCCAGCTCGGTTTCGGGATGACGGTAATCACAAAATAATCGCTCGACCCGATAGACGCTACTCTCCTCCTTCGGACACATTCTCCCAAAAAGAGCAACGCTCTCTTCATCGGAAAAGACAAAGCAGACCGTTTCCTTACGTTTAAGGCACTCCCGGGCGATGGTCAATGTCCGCATCAGATGCCCGGTGGCAATTGCAACATTAGCATCGGTTCTGATCATTATCATTAACAAGTACGCTGATAATATCCTGATGAGATATAACGGTCATGATACTAAGGTCAATAGGTCATACCGATTATACATCCGGTTAATATTATCCCTTTCATTAGGTGTCTGTCCTGGCTATCCAATATCGTCCCAGCTAAGCGGGGTTCCTTTGGGTAGCGCTTTTAATGCCCTCTTTCCCAATACCTCTTCATAATACATTGTGTGCAGTCCGTTTCCCGGGCGGATCGAGCGGATATTTTCCGGCGTCAGCACCTCACCGGCGGCCATATCAGCGACCACAAACAGGGAGCGTGAACCCTCATGTTCCAGCTTCTGGGTTGCAGTCAACGTATATTCGCTATTGCCCAGTGCCTGCTCGACGATCCTGATCTCCCGCACCATCGCCGCAAACTCCTCCGGCTCCATCGAGAAGGCTCCATCCGGACCGCCATCCGACCGTCGTAGCGTCAGATGCTTTTCCACCATCCGTGCGCCCAGTGCCACCGCCCCAACCGCTACCGTTCCTCCCATCGTATGATCGGAAAGTCCGGTCAGGCAATCATATTCCGCTGCCAGCGTCGGGATATTCCGCAGGTTGATCTCGGAATAGGGGGTCGGATAGGAGGATACACATTTTAGCAGAATAACATCCTCATTCCCTTCCTCGCGGCAAACCTGAAGGGCACGCTGTATATCTTCGGGATAGGCGATCCCGGTCGCCAGTATCACCGGTTTGTGCAGGCGGGCGATGGCGCGGATCAGCGGAATATCGTTAATTTCATAGGATGCCACCTTTACAGCCGGCATCGCCATTGATTCCATAAAATCCACCGCGGTGAGGTCAAACGGTGAAGAAAAGCACACCAGACCAAGTTTCCGCGCCTCTTCCATCAGCTTCGGCTGCCACTCCCACGGCGTATATGCCTCCTGATAAAGGCGATAGAGGGTAGTTCCGTCCCAAATAGTGCCTTGATCGATCTGAAAATATTCACTGTCACAGTCGATGGTGATCGTGTCTGCCGTATAGGTCTGCAGCTTGACTGCATCGGCACCCGCCTCCTTGGCGGCATACATGATCTCCACCGCCCGGTTATAATCCTGATTATGATTGGCTGAAATCTCCGCCACGATAAAAACCGGTGCCGACGGCGCAATAATACGGTCGGCAATTTTAATGGACTTGTTCATTTTCATTCCCATGCATATCGCAGGTCTCCTTATCTTTATTCTCGTATCTTCTTATATCCACTCTATGATCAGTAGTGGTTTTTTTGCAGATACTCATCATTCCCCCATGCCTCACGCGCTACGAAAAAGTCCCCCGCCGCTTGTTCCACTATCACCGCCGGAAAATAATTGATGAAAAGCGGTGTCAGCCCCATTGTATATCCTCCGGCCGTATCATAAATGATCCGGTCACCACACCGCAGTCCTTTACCCTCCTTAATCTCAAACAAGCGATCATATTCCATACAGGTAAAACCGCAGACCCACTGGCTCGCTTCAATCGCACGATCGTCCGATGGACCATCATCCTGATAAACAATATGATGGGGATAAAAATGCCTTGTCACCAGTGGATTAAGGTTAACACGACTGCCATCGGTAACGACGAATTTATGGTCACGGATATCCTTAATATCCTTAACAACCGTTTCAAAGGTAATGGCCCTTGAGATAAGGGAAATGCCCGGTTCGACGATCAGCCTGGTTTCGGCCGGACTAAAACATTGTGCCAATCGGGCGCCAATCGCCTGAAAATATTCCTTATACCCCGGCTTATCGGACCGTCCGCCAAAGTAACCGCCACCCATATCCACATAGGAAAGCCTCAACTGAAATTCAGAGGCAATCTTAACCGCCATTCCTGCCAATTCTTCATAGACGCGAACCGACCGCGACTGGGTCGAGGTATGAAGGTGCAGACCGGCGATGGTCACATTCGACAGCCGCTCTATCTGGCGGATGGTCTGTTCTAAGACTCCGTTTTCATAACAATAACCAAACCGGCCCCCCTCCTCCGATGCCATTTCCTCCTGGGGACAAACCGAAGCAATATCAAAATTAACCCGCAATCCGACTCGAAACTGCTCATTGGGATAGTTTTGGGATAATTCCGCCAGCCACGCAAGCTCGTCGTGGGAATCCAGATTGAGATAGCCTCCGGCGCGCAAAATCCCGATAAACACCTCTTTGTCCTTGATCGGACC
>JAITWD010000279.1 GCA_031285465.1 Lachnospiraceae bacterium | reverse complement strand
AAGGATAAAACCGATAAGAAGATTGATAAAGCGATCGAGCAGAAGAAGGGCAAAACCGCTGATAAGAAGGAACCGCGCAAAAAGGCCATCGGCAGACCAGGTAACCGAAGTGATAAAGGTTCTGCCCTAACAGCAGAGCGAACAGGCAAAAAGGCCGGTGACCGTAAAGAGCTTATCGCTAAATTGGTCAAAGAGGATATCTATGTTCCTATGAAGGAAAAGGAACTGGCAGTATTATTGCAGGTTAAGCCGGAGGACCGGCCGGTGTTAAAGAATCTTCTGGATGAAATGGTCGGAGAGGGGCGTCTGGTCTTATCCAAACGGGGAAAATATTGTGCGGCCACCCGCACCGATGTGACCGCCATCGATGATAGTGGTGAACGGGGCAACGATGCAGAGGGACGTGGTTTACGGCGCAAGAGTAGCGGTTCAAAAGGCAGGGGCTCAGCGGCCGACGGTTCAAGAGGGGGCAGTTCAAAGACCGACAGTTCAGTCACGGTTTTGACCGGTACCTATATCAGCAATCCGCGTGGCTTTGGCTTTGTGGAGATCGAGGGTCAGGAAGAGGATCTTTTCGTGCCGGAGGGCAAAAGTAACGGTGCCTTTCATAAGGATATTGTTGAGGTGGAACTGCGCGGTGCTCACCGCAAGGGACGCCGGCAGGAGGCACGGATCGTGCGGATCGTTACCCGGGCGACCAGTCAGGTGGTCGGTGTGTTTGAGCAGTCGCAGCGGTTCGGGTTTGTGATCCCCGATAATAATAAGCTGTCCAGTGACATCTTTATTGCGGCGGGGGATAATAACGGCGCAGTGGACGGTCATAAGGTGGTTGCGGAGATCATCAATTACGGTGACGGCCGTCGCAGTCCCGAAGGACGGGTGATCGAGATCCTGGGGCATGTCAATGATCCCGGAGTGGATATTCTTTCCATCGTAAAGGCCTTTGGCCTGCCGATGGAATTTGATGAGAAGGTGCTTAAACAGGCCGAACGGGTGGCAACCGAGGTGACCGATGCCGATCGTGAAGGTCGTAAGGATCTGCGGTCGGTGCCGATGGTAACCATTGACGGTGCCGATGCCAAGGATTTGGATGATGCGGTGGGACTGACCCTTGTGGGTGAGAACTATCGTTTGGGGGTACACATTGCCGATGTGACCAATTATGTTCAGGAACAGTCGGCGCTTGATCGTGAAGCCTATGAACGGGGAACCAGTGTCTATCTGGTGGATCGGGTGATCCCGATGCTTCCCCACGCGCTGTCCAATAATATCTGTTCCCTGAATGTCGGGGTAGACCGGCTGGCATTAAGCTGTATCATGCTGATATCACCGCAGGGCGAGGTGATCGACCATGAGCTGGCAGAGACGGTTATCCGGGTAGATCAGCGGATGACCTATACCGATGTGCGTGCCATACTGGAGGATAATGATGAGGAACTGATCGACCGGTATAAAGAGTTTTACCCGATGTTCCGGCAGATGGAGACCCTGGCAGCGATCCTCCGGCAGAAGAGAAAGCGGCGCGGTTCGATCGACTTTGATTTCCCGGAAAGTAAGATTACCCTGGATAAAGCGGGTGTTCCACTGGAGGTTAATGCTTACGAAAGCAATACGGCGACCAAGATCATTGAGGAATTTATGTTGCTCGCCAATGAAACGGTGGCACGACATTTTGCGCAAAAGGAGCTGCCCTTTGTCTACCGGACCCATGATAATCCCGATCCGGATAAGATTGGTCAGTTAGGTATATTTATTCAGAATTTTGGCTACAAATTCAAGAGCGGGACCGAGCGGTTATTGGGTAAAGCTCACGATAAAACCGATAATAAGGCCGGTCGGAAGAAAGCAGCATCGGCGGTGATGGAGGAGATCCATCCGATGGAAATCCAAAAACTGCTGACCCAGATCGAAGGGACGGCTCAGGAGGGGTTGATCACCCGCCTGACCCTGCGCAGCATGAAACGGGCCCAGTATTCGGAGGAGTGCACCGGACATTTTGGCCTGGCATGTCACTACTATAGTCATTTTACCTCCCCGATCCGCCGTTATCCCGATCTGCAGATCCATCGGATCATTAAAGAGCATTTACGGGGGCGTTTGCAGGAAAGCCGGATCGATCTTTACGCGGGCTTACTGCCGCAGGTGGCCAAGCAGTCGTCGCTCCGTGAACGACGGGCAGAGGAGGCCGAACGGGAGGTTCTGAAGCTAAAGAAGACCGAATATATGGAGAGGCATCTGGGCGAGGTATTTAGCGGTGTTATCTCCGGGATCACTTCGTGGGGGATTTATGTGGAGCTGCCCAATACGATCGAGGGGATGATCCATGTGGCAACCTTAGCGGGCGATTATTATCAATATGATGAGATGAGTTATGAAATGGTCGGAAAGGACAGCGGCCGCCGTTTTCAATTGGGACAGGCGGTCACCATCCGGGTCAAAGGTGCCGATCGAATGACCAGAACAATTGATTTCACACTGTGTGAAGATGAGGAAGAAAACTATGGCAGCAAAGGAAGCGATGAAGCTGGTAGCCAACAATAAAAAGGCCTACCACGATTATTTTATCGAAGAAAAATATGAAGCCGGGATCGTTCTGCACGGCACCGAGGTAAAGGCGATGCGGATGGGCAAGTGCAGTGTAAAGGAGTCGTTCATCCGCATTGATGGCGGCGAGATGTTTGTGCATGGGATGCATGTCAGCCCCTATGAAAAGGGTAATATTTTTAATAAGGATCCGTTACGGGTTCGGAATCTATTGCTACACAAGCAGCAGATCCGCAAGCTGACCGGTAGTATCGCCGAAAAGGGTTATACGCTGGTTCCGCTTCAGGTTTATTTTAAAAACGGCCTTGCCAAGGTGGAGATCGGCCTGGCCAAGGGTAAGAAGCTGTACGATAAGCGCGATGTGATCGCACAAAAGACACAGCAGCGGGAAGCCGAGAAGGAAATGAAGGTTAGACTACGTAGCTGAGAAATGAATCGGGCACAAATCCAGTAACTAAAAGGAATTGTGCCTGATCTTTTTTTATTAAACCGGTCGTACAAATCTTTTTGCCCCCTACATCATTAAAATGCTTGTAGAAATACGATATAAATGTAAATAAGCATCAAATAAAAATAGTTTTGATGTTATGCATAAGTGTTAATTGTGCATATATACTAAATTTATGTTAATATTTTCCGTATCGTTGACAATGAGAAATTTGCTTGCTACAATACATATATACTAAGGAAAAATGGAGGTTTCAAAGAATGGAAAAGTACGTTTTTGGGATGAAAAAGTATGTTTTCGGTTTGATCATGTTCTTTGCGTTAATAACACAGTTTTCCGTTATTTCGCAGGCGGCTTCCACCGATCACTTTGAAAGTGGCAGCGGGACGGAGGCCGATCCCTATGTGATCGTATCGGCATCGCAATTGGCATATCTGGCGGAGGTGGTTAATGCCGGCGATGAGAACTATTTCGACAAGCATTACATACTAGGGGCGGATATTGATCTGTCCGACTACGGCAGGGATTGGAATGACGGTAAGGGGTGGATACCGATAGCAAAAGATCACGCCGATG
>JAITWD010000328.1 GCA_031285465.1 Lachnospiraceae bacterium | reverse complement strand
CGGAGCCGGTGGTATTAGGCGCGGATGAATATTTTGTGATGGGGGATAATCGCAACAATAGTCGGGATAGCCGCGATCCGTCGATTGGCAGTATTAATCGGGATCAGTTGGTCGGACGGGCGTTTATCCGGGTGTGGCCGCTTAACCGGTTTGGGTTGATCGAACACCAGTAGAATTATTCCAGTATAGTTTCGCGGAAATCTATGGAAAATATTGCCTGGAATAAATCTATGTAAATTATTGCCTGGAATAAATCAGTGTAAATTATTGTTTGGAATAATAATATTTTTGAGGAGTGTTATGAAAGGTATGAAGAAGATCATGATAAATGATTTGGAACTGATAGAAAACTTCCATTTGCTTAATGATAAAAAAGTTGTTTTATATGGGGCTGGGAAAATCGGACAAAGCATTTATTTAAAACTGAAGAGCATAGGTAAGACGGTATCATTTTTTTGCGATGGCAATCCTGAAAAGTGGGGGCATTGCCCGAGGTGCACAGATGATGAAAGCAATGATGACATTAAAATCATTTCCCCAGACCAGCTCAAGCGGTTGGATCAGAGTGAGAAGGTTGTTATTATAATTACAGTCCAGAACACACAATCGATAAAGCAAATTGCTCAACTTTTGGAACAAGTAAAAATAAAAACGAAAAATATTTACACGAGTTATGGTTTTGAATTATTTTATGCCCGAAATATGAGCAAATTCAATATAACTAAAGATTATGAGGATTTATTACGAAAGTTTTATAGAATGCGGAACCAATCGCGTGTATTGCAGAATCGAGCTCACCGCATAGGCGGTTTTATAAATGATTACTTTGAAAATTTTATGAATGAAATGGATAACACCGATATTATTATATACCAGCCCGGTAAGGTGGGCTCGATCACCATAAAAAGCAGTTTGGATAAAATGGGAATCAAAAGTTTTCATACCCATCGCATTGCTACTATCTTGGAAGTGGATGGATTGGAGGATATATTTGCGGAAGTAATTAAAAATCGTAAAATTAAAATTATTACTCTGGTTAGGGAACCATTAATAAGAATGCTATCTTTATTCTTCCAGGGTCTTAGTGTTTGGAATCTTGAGCGTATTCAATCAGAGAATTCTTTTCTTGAATTATGTGAAAGGTGGATGATAAAAGATCATACTGACATTGTAATGGGGAAGCAGTTTGAGTGGTTTGACATCGAATTGAAAGCTGTATTTGGTGTGGATGTATACGCATATCCATTTGATAAAGAAAGAGGTTATGGAATTATTCAGCAGGGTAACATAGAGGTTTTGGTAATGAAAATGGAAAAAATGAATGGGTTGGAGAAGGTGATAGGTGAATTTGTTGGGGCGCCCGATTTTAAGCTGACAAATGCCAATGAGAGTTCTAGTAAACCATATAATTACCTTTATCAAAATATTATGGATGTCATTAAAATACCTCAAGCAGCTGCGGACCGATATTACCAAAATAATCTTCGCATGGATCATTTTTATTCACAAGAAGAAAAAAACCAGTTCTTAGATTATTGGAAGAAGTATATTGTCTAATATTTACACCAGTTTATAACTTGTGTTTTATTAGGCTTTATGGCATTGATAAACAGTTGTAGAATAAATAGTTGTAGAAAGGAAAGGTTTAATCTTGAACCTGTCGAACCTATTAGATTCAATCAAAACCAGTCATCGGTCGGTTCGGCTCCGGTAAACGGAGGCGGAGCCGGTGGTATTAGGCGCGGATGAATATTTTGTGATGGGGGATAATCGCAACAATAGTCGGGATAGCCGCGATCCGTCGATTGGCAGCATTAATCGGGATCAGTTGGTCGGACGGGCGTTTATCCGGGTGTGGCCGCTTAACCGGTTTGGGTTGATCGAACACCAGTAGAATTATTCCGGCGTAGTTTCATGTATTAGATATTGAAAGACATTAGAGGGCGATAGCGGTGGGCCTAGGTGACTTAAGCACAATATTAAAAGCGACCGAAATTGAGCAATTACCGGACTTTATCGAAGCACATCGGGTGGATGAGCGGGCGGGGGTGCTAAGCCTGGTTGCTAAAGCAAAAAAGCGACTGGTAGCCCATCAGGCGGAGATCGACCGGACCGAACATATGAAGCGGTATGAACGGGAATATAGTGATTTTGGGGCTATTTGCGGCATTGATGAGGTGGGGCGGGGACCACTGGCGGGACCGGTGGTTGCCGGGGCAGTGATCTTACCCAAAGAATGTCAGATTTTATATCTAAATGATTCCAAGCAACTATCCGAAAAAAGAAGAGAAGAATTATACGATATTATCATGGCAGAGGCGCTGGCGGTCGGGATCGGTTATGCTTCACCGGAGCGCATTGATGAGATCAATATTTTAAATGCCACCTACGAAGCGATGCGGGCGGCGATCGGACAGTTGACGGTGGTGCCGGATTTATTGCTTAATGATGCGGTGACCATTCCGCAGGTGGCGATCAGACAGGTGCCGATCATTTCGGGGGATGCCAAAAGCATTTCCATCGCGGCTGCCAGTATTGTGGCCAAGGTGACCAGGGACCGGTTGATGGTACAGTATGATGAGCTGTTTCCGGAATACGGCTTTGCCGCTCATAAGGGCTACGGCGTGCCGGTACATATAGAGGCGATCAGAGAGTGGGGACCGACGCCGATCCACCGCCGGTGTTTTATTAAGAATTTCATATAAGTAAATTGTTATTTGGAATAATAAAATCTATAAGTAAAGCTATGAAAGGTATGGAAAATGATGACAATAAATGATTTGGAATTGGTAGAGGATATCAATTTGCTTAATGACAAAAAAGTTGTTTTGTATGGAGCTGGGGAAAATGGACAAAGCGTTTATTTAAAACTGAAGAGCATCGGTAAGAAGGTGGCATTTTTTTGTGACAGCGATCCTGAAAAGTGGGGGCATTGCCCAAGGTGCGTAAGTGAGGAAAGCAATGATGACATTAAAATCATCTCTCCTGACCAGCTTAAAAGATTGGAGCAGAGCGAAAATTATCTTATTATTATTACAGTTCAGAACCAACAATTAATAAAACAAATTATTAATCTTTTAGAAGAAAAAGAAATCAAAATTAAAAATATTTATACCAGCTTTGCTTTCGAATTATGTTACACCAGAAATATGGATAAATTTAATATGGCTAAAGATTATGAAGACCGTTTGCGAAAGATATATGCGATGCGTAACCAAGCGCGTACATTTCATAATCATGCTCACGGCATAGGTGGTTTTGTAAATGATTACTTTGAAAATTATATGAATGAAATGGAGAGCACCGATATTTTAGTATATCAGCCCGCTAAAGTTGGTTCAACTACTATTAAAAGCAGTTTGACTAAAATAGGTGTTAAAAGTTATAACACACATCGTATTGCAACAATCAAGGAGATAGATGGATTAGGAGATGTTTTTGCTGAAATAAGTAAAAATCGCAAAATAAAAATTATTACTTTAGTCAGGGAACCATTGATCCGATTACTATCTTTATTTTTTCAGGTTCTTAATACTTGGAATCTTCCCAAAATTCAAGAGGAGGATTCTTTTCTGGAACTATGTAATAAATGGATGGAAAAAGAGGGTGATGGCAGAATTACGAGTAAGCAGTTTGAATGGTTTGATGTTGAATTGAAGGCCGTGTTTGGTTTGGATATATATGCCCACCCGTTTGATAAAGAAAAGGGATATAGTATTATCAGGCAAGGTAATACAGAGGTTTTAGTAATGAAAATGGAAAAATTAAATGGGCTGGAGAAGGTGATCGGTGAATTTGTCGGAGCATCAGATTTTAAGCTGATCAATGGTAATGAAAGCAAGACTAAGCCCTACAAATACCTTTATCAAAATGTTAGAGATATCATAAAAATACCTCAAGCAGTTGCGGACCGATATTACCAAAATAATCTTCGCATGGATCATTTTTATTCACAAGAAGAAAAAAACCAGTTCTTAGATTATTGGAAGAAGTATATTGTCTAATATTTATACCAGTTTATAACTTGTGCTTTATTAGGCTTTATGGCATTGATAAATAGTTGTAGAAAGGAAAGGTTTAATCTTGAACCTGTCGAACCTATTAGGATTCAATCAAAACCAGTCATCGGTCGGTTCGGCTCCGGTAAACGGAGGCGGAACGGTTTCTACGACGATGCCCTCGGCTGATACGAGTGGAATGAAGGCGGGTCAGACCATCCAGGGCGAAGTGGTGGCGGTAAAGGGGAATGAAGTGACCCTGCAACTGGATAATGGCAGTCAAGTGTCTGCCCGTGTGGAGCAGGGAATGCAGATCGGTGTTGGTCAGACCATGACCTTCGAGGTGAAAAGCAATAGCGGGAGCCGGCTGGCGTTAAGC
>JAITWD010000315.1 GCA_031285465.1 Lachnospiraceae bacterium | reverse complement strand
CTGTTCTCTAACCCTACTACCAGTGCCTTTTCAACCATTTCCTGCCTCCTTTACAAACCATCGTCGCTTCTTAGTTTGTCTGCTAATTCACTTAACTTGCGTAATCTGTGGTTCACCCCCGATTTCCCCACCGGCGGGTCCAAAAGTTCCCCCAACTCTTTTAATGAACTTTCCGGGTATTCCAATCGCATCTCGGCCATTGCCCGTAAATTATCCGGCAGATTATTAAAACCATACCGCTCCCTTAAGATCATAATATCCTCAATCTGTCGGGAAGCTGCCGTAACGGTCTTGGTAATATTGGCGGCCTCACAGTTAACCTGACGGTTCACTGAATTCCTAACTTCCTTTTCGATCCGCAGATTCTCCAGATCCATCAAGGAATGATGCGCTCCCATTATATTAAGCAGGTCCACAATCCCTGCACTTTCTTTTAAGTAAACGACGTAGTATTTCTTCCGCACGATCGTCCGTGCTTCCAAACCAAAGCTTCTGATGATCTCTTTCAACTGCTCAGCCTGCCCCAGATGGTTACAGACCAACTCCAGATGATAGCCCTTTTTCGGATCACTCATGGAACCTGCACAGGTAAAGGCCCCCCGTAAATAGGCCCGTTTGCAACAATTCCTACTAACCAGCAATGAATTAACCCCACCGCGTAGATCATGGATAGGTTCCACCCCGTTATATGCCTTAATGGCCTCTAATACTCTAATTGTATCACTTTCATTACAAACATCCGTATTTATAATAAATGCTTTTTTCAATAAAGTAAAGTACTTTCTGATAATCGCCCTATTTTCGGTCTGCAAATGGATGGATGCCGTCTCATTTTCCAGAACTACCCGACCACATAAGCTAATCATCGCCGCCAGTTCGGCCAACTGACAATGACGTCCTAGTGGAATACAGGCGGACAACTCCTCCTTTACCTTCGTGGAAAAAGACATCTGCTACCTCCCCCGACCGATATCCCGATGGGATATCTTCAGTCCATAATTGCCTTTATCCTTCATTCGCCGGTATAACTCGTTTGCGAGGGTCACACTACGGTGCTTACCTCCGGTACAACCAATCCCAATGATCAGTTGATATTTACCCTCCTTAACATAGCCGGGCACCAAAAATCCTATCATATCGGTTAGCTTGTCCAAAAATACGGTTGCATCGGCCGATTCCATGACAAATTCCTGCACCATTTCATCCTCTCCGGTCTTATGCTTTAATTCGTCGATATAAAATGGGTTGGGCAAAAACCGAACGTCAAAAATCAAGTCGGCATCGGCCGGAATACCATTTTTAAAACCAAAAGAAACAATATTAACCATTAAGCTGTTATATTCCACATTACCAATAAAAATCCGGTCCAATTCCTCTTTAAGTTCACGGGTCAGCAGATTGGAGGTATCGATGACATAATTGGATTTCCGTCTGATATCCTCAAGGATCAATCGCTCCCTGACTATTCCATCCTCCACCCGTCCATCCGGCGACAAAGGATGCATTCGCCGTGATTCTTTATATCGATTCATCAAAACAGCTTCGCTACAATCCATAAAAAGAATTTCAAAGGTATACCCATTGGCGCGACATTGTTCCAATACCTTTTGCGCATCCTCAAAAGGCTGGTCAGCCCGCACATCAAGCCCCAATGACACCTTTGTAATCTCCCTGTTTTGGGCACCGATCAACTCAACAAACTTTTCAATCAAAGGAACCGGAAGATTATCCACGCAGTAAAATCCCATATCCTCCAGCATCTTTAAGGCCGTCCGCTTACCACCGCCACTCATCCCGGTCACAATCACAAATCTCACCCCGGTTCCTCCTTCTCTTATGAAATACTCTTATGAATTTCCCTTAAAAAACACTCCATAAATTTAGTATTTATTCGATGCTATTGTTAAAACATATCGACTCTTTATCAAAATGCTGATCCAATCACTGATCCCCATGCATTTCGCAGATTTTATCTGCGAAACTGCCTAAATAAGAAATTGAAAAATCTATGATTTTTCAAGCTGATCCCATGCATTTCGCAGATTTCATCTGCGAAGCTGCCTAAATAAGAAATTGAAAAATCTATGATTTTTCAAGCTGTCTCCTTAGAAATCGCCCAGGCAGATAACCTCGGGTTCAAGAGTAACATCAAACCGATCATAAACCCGGTCTTGTATTTCTTTGATCACTTCAAGGATATCGGTTGCCGTAGCATTCCCCCGATTAACTACAAATCCACAGTGTTTTTCTGAGACACATGCTCCACCAATACTAAAACCACGTAAACCGGCATCCATGATCAATTTACCGGCATAATGACCATGTGGACGCTTAAAGGTGCTACCGGCACTGGCATATTCCAGTGGCTGCTTTTCCCGTCGCTGCCTCGCCAACTGCTCCATCTTAGCCTTGATATCTTCTTTATTGCCAACGGTCAATGCCAAGGTCACTTCCATCACAATATAGGGGCGGTTTTTCACTACACTGGTACGATACCCAAATTCCATAGTGTCATGATTAAGTTCCATCAATTCACCGGCCTTATTCATAATAACCACCGATTGGGTAATTTGCGCCATTTCTCCGTCATATGCCCCGGCATTCATCATAATACCGCCGCCGACTGTACCGGGAATTCCCGATGCGAATTCCATCCCGGTAAGACCGTGCTCACAGGCAATTGCCGCCAATTTTGACAGCAATACCCCCGCCTGAGCGGTAATAATATTGCCGTTAACGGTCACCTCACTCATGTGCTCACCAATCTGCAGGATTACTCCCTGATAACCATTGTCACTAACTAAGACATTACTGCCATTCCCCAATATAAAGTAGTCGATCTCCAACCGATTAAAAAACGGTATTAATTTAACCAACTGATCCTGATTGGATATTTTTATAAAAAGCTCGGCCTCGCCTCCCACCCTAAAGGTGGTATGTCCCCTAAGCAGCTCATTGGAAAAAATATCCTCTGGCGGTACGATAGTTCCAATATACTCACGAATGTCCTCATTGATCATCTGATTCAACTCCCACTTTTACATAATCCAACACCAATTTAGCTGCACCATAAATGCCTGCATCATTTTCCAATGTCGCCAAGGTAAACTTGACCGGACGACAGGCGTGGAATACTGTCTTGTTATAATAGGGTACGATATAATCGAACAAAATATTCCCTGCTTTGGAAACTCCACCGCCAATAACAAAGGCTTCCGGGTTGACTGTATTGGCAATCACAGCTAATGCCTTCCCTAAAACCTCACCAAACTGTTCCGCGATCACCTGGGCCAGTGGATCACCGGCCTTAACCGCATCAAAAACCGTTTTGGCGGAAACCACACCGCTCCGCAGACGGCTGGGCTGATCGGTAATAGCTAATTGTTGTCGTGCCATCCGGGCAATCCCCGTTGCTGAAACATACTGCTCCAGACAGCCGCAATTGCCACAGTTACACGATTCGCTCTCATCCTCCCGAACATGAATATGGCCAATTTCACCGGCCGCGCCACCGACACCGGTCAAAATATTTCCGTCAATGATCACGCCGCCACCGACACCGGTTCCTAACGTCACCAGAACAAGATCACGATACCCCGTACCGCCACCCTTCCACATTTCTCCCAGTGCCGCCACGTTAGCATCATTGCCGGCCCTGACCGGTATCCCACCCAACACCTTACTAAACTCCTCTGCCAGATTAAAGACACCCCAGCCAAGATTAACCGCTTTATATATGTTCCCCACACTGTCAACCGGCCCAGGCGCACCAATCCCCACTCCGATCACATCGTTTTCATCGATACCCCTGTCGGCCATCCGGGCTTTGATACTTAGAGCAATATCACGCAATATATTTATTCCATTGTCGGTCGTATCGGTACCGACCTCCCATTTGTCCACGATACTACCCTGTCGATCGAAAAGCCCTATTTTAACGGTAGTTCCGCCGACATCAACCCCACAAACATACCTTTCCACTTCTTAATACCCATGCCTTTCCAGTACCTGCAAGCTTTGGGTCGCAGGCACAAATTTGCGTGTGCGCGATTTGGAAAATGTTGGACTCGGTATTTTTGAGCCTTACTTTTTCTTCTCGTCTTATAAACACCTTTTACAGCCAAAAAATTCCAACCGTTTAAGATTGTAACATAATAAAACCGCAACTACAATCAACCTTTGTGAAAAAAGGCATAAATATCATTTGCTGCCCTCTGGGTTATTTCCTGCACCCCGGATAACTCCTCCACTGAAGCCGACTTAATCTCTTCAATGGATTTATAGTGACGCATCAGTGCCTTACGTCTCGCCGGACCGATCCCTGGTATCTCATCTAACACCGACTTAACCTGCGCTTTACCGCGCAATGAACGGTGATATTCAATGGCAAAACGATGTGCCTCATCCTGAATACGAGTGATCAGTTTAAAACCTTCACTATTCCGATCGATAGGTATTTCAGTATTATTAAAAAAAAGTCCACGTGTGCGATGATTATCATCCTTTACCATCCCACAAACCGGGATGGTGATCGCTAGCTCCTTAAGTACGGCGAGCGCGATGGTGACCTGACCGCGTCCTCCATCCATCAAAATCAAGTCGGGACACTTGATGAAGCTGCCAAACTCTGGCTCAAACACTTTATCC
>JAITWD010000158.1 GCA_031285465.1 Lachnospiraceae bacterium | reverse complement strand
CCAGGAAGGCAATATCGGACTGATGAAGGCGGTGGAAAAATTCGATCACAGGAAGGGCTATAAGTTCAGTACCTATGCCATCTGGTGGATCCGTCAGGCCATTACCCGTGCCATCGCTGATCAGTCACGGATTATCCGGATCCCAGTGCATATGAAGGATTTGATGAACCGGATATCCAAGACCTCCCGGCAGTTTATTGCCGATACCGGCAGGGAGCCGTCGGTGGTCGAACTGGCGGGGCTGATGCGGATGTCGGAGGAAAAGATGGAGGAGATCATCAAGCTCTATGACGACACCGTTTCGCTGGACAGTCCAGTGGGTAAAGAGGACAATGCGGTGCTGATCGACTTTGTACCCGATGAAAATATGAAGGATATTTTTGCCGAAATTGATTATATCATGCTGGGTGATGAGATTGACAGTATTTTGGAGGGACTAAGTGAGCGGGAACAGCGGATCATCCGGCTGCGCTTTGGTTTCGTGGACGGCAGGGTCTGGACCTTAGAAGAGGTGGGGCGGGAATACCAGGTGACGCGGGAGCGGATCCGGCAGATCGAGGTGAAGGCGCTTAACCGGTTGCGGATGAAAAGTGAGACGAAAAAATTGCAGGCCTATCTAATGGGATGAAATGTTGTCTTAAAACAAGACATGACAATCCGATATATGTGCTAAAAGCGCACAAATATCGGATTTTTGTTGACTGAACAAATAAAAGATGTATAATTAAAATGTAATTTGCATTGGAAGTGAAATGTAATTTACAGGAGCAGTATCATTAAAAAAATTTGTTTAGAATATTTTGGTTTTTATCGGGCTTTGGCTTAGAAACGGGCGAAAATATTTTGATCAAAAGAAAGGAGGAGCTATGAAAAAAATGAAAAGAGCGATAGCATTGGCGGTAAGCTGTGTGATGCTATTGGGAACGACCATCGTAGCATCGGCGTATAATTTGAATTTTGTTGATGATACGGCGAGCAGGAGCTTAACGGGATATGGTTCATTATATGGATATATTTCATTGACCGATCATTCCAGTACCTATGAAATAAGCTATAAAACGCAGATTGAACAAAATCCTGACGGCGCAGTGCTTGAAACAAGTTATCGCATAACCGACGTCAATGGTACAACCATGTTCCAAGGTAGTACGGCGGATCATCCCGCTTACAACGATACCAATCTTGTCAGTGAGAGCATCAGGACACTGGACAGAACGTTGATCCCTTCACGTCCCGATATTATTTACGGAACCCATACGGTTAAAGGCGGCAGAATTTACGTTGCACAATCGGTGTATACGATCGCTGTTTTTTAGTCGGACCACCCTGAAGAATTTTCTTATTAAAAAGATGAATGGGTGAGCAACAAACAATGTTTTTATGACCATCGGTAGTGAATGTCCAAAGGTCGCTACCGGTGGTTGGGGAATAAATAGTGAAAAAGCAATATCACAGGAGACCTGCGATATGCAGGGGTGTAAAAATGAGAAAACATTACCTAATGATCGCGACGGTTATGATTATGTGCATGATCACAGGCCTTTTGGGCTGTGCCGAGCTAACTGACAATCTACAGACGGTTATGGCACCGGGCGGCAATAGTGAAGAGGCCGGCCTAGATGGCTCATTGCCGGCGGAGGAAAAAACAAGTGTCATGGGACAGTTGGAACACGGACCGATGGCGGAAAATATTGATGCAAATGGTTTTTTCACCCCACTTGTCTATGATGGCAATGAGGTGGATTTTGACTATTATGTCAAGGCTTCGGGCGATGCCAAAAATGTCGGTTTTTTATTGTTTGTTGATGGCATTGCCCAACCCTATCAGATTTATGATCCGGTGGGCGATATAGAAGTTGAAGATAATGAGACAGCGGGCACTTCACAGTATTTACATACACTACAACTGGTCAAGGACGATGAGCCCTATCGGTTCAGCTTCCGGTTTGAGCCGGTCACCGGTCGGCAGGGGGATAGTTTAGAGTTGACCGTTATGAGTATATACTATCCTGATTTTATACCGGATATGGTCGAGCGGATTTCGTATGGTGGTTATCATCAGGGTCTGTCGTCGTCCTTTCCGCTATTCATGTCAAAGGATGCCGTCGTTAACGAACGGTCATCACCATATAGAGGAACAGTCACGGTGTCACAGGAGGCGGTTACCGATGAATTTTTGGTCGCATTAGGTGATGCTTCGATGAGGGAAATTACGGCAGATAGTCTGGCAATGGGAATATATGATCATATGTCTTACAATGATCAGGTGATATATGATAGTTTTCCGGTCGCTGATGGGCAAGAGGTGCGGATAAACTATAAGATAAGTGGACTGCCGGGGATCGAATATGCGATAACCTTTTACGTGGATCATCATCCGGTGGCATCGGCCGGTGCGGTCAGCTTTGCAGGAACTACCGAAGCGGGGCAGGTTTTGAGTATCGATCTGATGCTGGAGGGGGCTAAACTGGGCGAGCGGAGCACCTTTTATGCGGTCGCAGTTCCACGGAATGGAGATGAAGCCGACATTTTTTTTGATGCCAGAAAGACTTCGTCGGTGGTGCTTTACAAATAGGATATATTAATCGATATATTAATCATAAATAGTTTGCGGAGGAAAAGGAACATTGTCAAACGATGATGTTCCCTTTTCTATTTAGCGTTCAATATCCTGATGTAAAAAAGTTTTTGCAGGTTATTCATGCCCATGTCAAAGCCATTTGGTAGACCGATGGTCGTTTTTTTTATAGGATAAATCCAGAGAGAACGCAACCGGGGATCAAGCGATCAGGACGAAGAAAGGAGTGATAAGGATAATGGAACTTAGTAAGCAGATAAAAAGATACCGCACCGAGATGAATTTATCGCAGGAGGAATTGGCGGAGAAAATTTTCGTTACCCGCCAGACCATCTCGAATTGGGAAAATGAGAAAAACTATCCGGATATTCACAGTATTTTGCGGTTAACCTCCCTGTTTGGTGTTTCTCTTGAACAACTTATAAAAGGAGACTTAGCGATGATGAGAGAGGAAATTAAAGCAGAGGATATCAAGAAACTGGGGCGATACAACATAGTATTGACTGTATTTATGGCAATCAGCATCTTGTCGAGTGCGCCACTGATCTTTTATGGCCGATGGGTCGGGGTGATCATTTTTGTGATAATGTGGTCGATTGAAATGGTAGTTGCCCTGAAGGTCGAGAAGTTTAAGAAGAAGCATGATATTCAGACCTTCCGTGAAATTATGGCTTTTGCGAATGGGGAGCGGTTGGATGAGATCGAGAAGAACCATGAGGCCGGAAAGCGGATCTATCAGAAGATTTTGCTGGCGATGGGGGCGGGATTGGTCGCGGCGGTAGTTAGCGGGCTGGTGATTTGGCTGATATCATTGTTTAATTGAAAAATCAAAGATTTTTCAAATTTTTATTCGGGCAGTTTCGCAAGTAGAACTTGCGAAATGTATGGGAATTAGTGTGAGCGATAGGCTGCTCATACTGGAAAGGTATGGTGATAAAGATATGAAAGAAAAAATCAAGCTTGAGGATATCAGGAAATTACGTTTTTATACGATGATCATGGTCGCACTTTTTGTGGTTAGTGTATTTGCCGGGGGGACATTGTTACTGGTGGGTGGCGGCTGGATCAAGGTGGCAGTTACGGTGATATTGTGGGGGATCACTTTGGGGGTTGCCTTGAAGATAGAGCGGTTCAAAAAGAGGCATGATATCCAGAGCTATCGGGCGATGGTTGCTTTTGCCAAAGGGGAGCGACTTAATTAGCGTTTGCTTGGTGGAAAACAAGTCGGTGGATAACACCGCAGATAACACCGTGGAAAAACAAGTCAGCAGAAGACATTCGTTTCCGACCGACACGATGGTAGATGTGTCTGCATGGAGCGGACCGCTTTCGCTGGCTTTTTTTTACCCTTATTTGCCGTCCAACCGAGGAAGAAAAGATTCATAATGATTAAAATTATGTGCAAATACAATTTGCGACAAATGAATATAAGTTATGAAGGTTGAATTTGTAAGAATATGGCGAATAATAAAACTTGATAAATATCTAAGCAAAAGCGTCCTGATTTGTGGAAATAACGAAGTGCATATTGACATTGAGTAGTTCAAGATGTATTATTTTGTTGTAAGCAATATGTTACGTCTCGTCAAAGGACAGTATCACGGAAGATGATTCTATTTGTTTTGAAAATTGTGCAACGAAATTGGAAAGGATTTAAAAGATGGAAAATGAATGGCTAAATTGTCGCCTTCTTACATATAAATAGGGTGTATTGCGATCAAATTTAGGAAGTAATAGTTGTTTTCCCAAAAAATAAATGATTACGCCATTGCTTTGCACAAAATGAAGAAAGGGGGAGATAGTGCGCGAAAAGCCGTTACTAAGCGAAGTGGTTAAATTAATTATCAACCACTGTCTGCGATAACAGACCGGGACAAAGAAGGATTGGAGGTAATTATGGAACATGGTAAACTTACGAAAAGGACGATTGTTTTACTAACTGTTTTGTGTTTTGTTGCACTTATTGCTACCTTTTATTTAGGGATAATAAGTGCAGACGACACTGGCTATAAGCAGAGCGGTATTGTGGCAGATACCGGGTTAACTTCTTTCGAAGAACAAAAGGTCCGCAAAGAAAATGAATTAAAAGAAATTTTACTTGATTTTGACAAAGAGAACATTGTTGAAACTTGGGTGTCTTTGGATGATTCGGACTCCCAAATTACCAGTGCAACTATAATTGTTGTAAGTCATGAAGAGATAATCGATCAAGCCGAGCAGGACGGGTTAGTATCACTTGCATCAGAAAACCTTGATCTTGATGCCGAGGATATTCATATGACCTACTTGGATGTGGAAACCTTTATGTCACCAGAGAAGCTGGAAGAACGTTTGCGACTCCTTGGTGATGAGGAGGTTGACGATCAGGATTATTTAGTGACGAGTTAATGTTTTCATATATTATTTGTACCTGCGCTAAGGTTTGCAGGTGTTGGAAAGGTGAGGTGGTTTTTATGAAAAACAAAAAAATAATTCCGATGGTTTCACTTATTTTGTGCTTAGTCCTCGTTCCTTCAATGACCGTTTTTGCAGGATCGGGAGAAGAAAAAGCGCAAGGAGATCTACCTGGCGATAACGACCAACTTCGATATGTTGAGGATATAGATGAATATCTGGAACAATTGAACGCAGGTCTGATCACACCCAATAATACCACGATAACAACCTATGAGTCGATGATCATGCCTTTTGGTATTATTTCCGATCCATCAGAGAGCTGTAGCAATATTTTTGGGCACAGTTGGGGTGATTGGGGGCTTTGGAATGGATCGGTTGCCTATCATAGTGGTAATAAGTGCTTAATGCCGGTGCAAAGAACACGCTACTGCAACAGAACTTATTGTAAAGCCTACCAAACCGAATCGGATTTTGTGCAGGTGCCTTGTGCTCACTGAGTAGCTTAGCCGGTGAAAAGACCGGTCGGCGGAAAGGTTGAACCCTACAGACAAGTTGTATGTGTCTGTAGGGTTCAGCTTTTTCGCCAACTTTTCCGCCCCAAAAGGTTCAACTCTATGGCTACATGTTATGCAAGTCTTCATTGATTGAAAGTTTATAACAAAATTTACCATAGATGTCCTATAACAGGACGCATATTGTTAGATGTTGTGCTATAATATAGCGGTGGAGCGTGATGGTTTAAGCGTAGATCAGAGTAAGGTAACTAATAATTATTGAGGTACGAGAGCGGTACAAGAAAGGTACGGGTATTAACATGGATAACACGAAAAAAGGTTTCTTTAAGCGGATGATGCAATTATTGTTAGTCGCGGCGATGGTTTTGTCAGTGTCAATGAGCTATTCGGAGAGGGCGCTGGCTTTTGAAGGTGAGATTCCCGATTATGCCACCCTGACCATTGAGGCACCCGATGAGGTCAGCAGTTTAGATGAGTTCATCGTTGAGGGCGATTCCATCTATCGGGGTGATCTGGAGGTGGGCGATCATGTGGTTTTTGTGGAGGTAATTAGTGAGGAAACACAAGAAACGGTCTATTATCTTCAATTCGTCGCCGATGTTTCCGAAGATAACCGCTATTTCGTCGGACCGATGAGCATCGATGACAGCTATAGTGACGGTACGTTTTATATTGCCGTATACATGATAATAAATGATTTTGAATTGATCGCCTGGGATATTAAAGAAATTACCCTCAAAAACAATTGACCGTGGGTTGTAACTATGAAGGGACTTTATAGTTACATCGGTTAAAAAACAAGTTACGCTTAAACCATCACAACCACTCGCCATCCGGTATGCTCTGTCCACAAAAAAGTTACATATTGTATTCCATCATTTTTCATGATAAAATTAATCCGATCCGAAGGTTATCCGTAACTATGCAGCTACTGTGTGGTTACGGGTATTTATCGATCGTACCCGCAGACCAAGGTTTGCGGGTGGAGGAAAGGCATGGGTTTTTATCATGAAATTAATAGGTGATTACATAGGCGACCTGCGTCGGGAGTTCGCCGGTTATGGCGGTACAGCGTTACGGAAGGATCTGTTGGCGGGGATTACGACCGGAGCGGTTGCGCTACCGCTGGCGATTGCCTTTGGTACCAGTTCGGGAGCCGATGCGGCGGCGGGATTGATCGCGGCGATCGTCGCGGCTTTTGTTATCGGGGCGCTGTCGGGAGCATCCTATCAGATATCGGGACCGACCGGCGCGATGGCGGCGATCCTGGTGCCCCTGTCGGCACGGTACGGGTTGAAGGCGGTATTTGCCGCCAGTGCGTTGGCGGGTGTTTTGTTGATCGCGATCGGGCTGTTTAAAATGGGCAAAATCGTGAATCTGTTGCCGACGGCGGTTATTACCGGTTTTACCTCCGGTATCGCCCTCTTGATCGCCCTGGGGCAGGTGGAGAATCTGCTGGGAGTGAAGGCAGAGGGGGAGAATATTCTTAGGAAATTATGGGGGCTCATCACCGAACGGCCGACGGTGAATGTCCATGCCCTTGTGTTTGGTTTGGTGGTTACACTCTTTATTCTGCTATGGCCGAAGCAGCTTAATAAAAAGGTGCCGGGCAGTCTTGTCGCGGTTATTCTGGCGACAGCGGTGCAGGCGGTCGCCAGCTTTCCGGTGGAGACGGTCGGAACCATCCCGCAGACGCTGATCAATGAAACCCGGCTGGATCTTGCCTACTTGACCGAACCCGGATTGTTGGATATTATTTTGTTGCCCGGTGTCAGTATCGCGATGTTATGTCTGATCGAGAGTCTGCTCTGTGGCGTGGTCGGCGGCCGGATGAAGGGGGAGACGATGAATGCCGACCGTGAGTTGGTGGCGCAGGGGATCGGTAACCTGATCCTGCCCTTTATGGGTGGGGTTCCATCGACGGCGGCGATCGCCCGGACGTCGGTGGCGATCCGTTCGGGGGCACAGACCCGGATGACGGGGATCATTCACGGTGTGTTTTTGTTGGCGGCGATGTTTTTGTTGGGACCGCTGATGGCAGACATTCCCTTGTCGGCATTGGCGGGGGTATTGATAGTGACCGCCTGGCGGATGAATGAGTGGGCAAATATCGGCTATTTGTTCCGGCGGCGTTTTCGGGGGGCGATCACGAAGTTTGCCGTTACCCTGGCGGCGACGGTTATCTTTGATCTGACCATTGCGATTGCTGCCGGATTGGTCATTGCGGTGGTATTGTTTGTGCTTAAGATGTCCAATCTTGACTTGACGGTGAGCGAATTCGATCCGTCACGGATGGAGGAGGAATTGGAGTTACCGATGCATGTCGAGGTGATCTATATTACCGGTGCGCTTTTCTTTGGGTCGGTGGACCGGCTGGAGAAGGGGATCGGTGCCGCGGGGGCAGAGTTGGTGATCCTGTCGATGCGGGGGGTACCGTCGGTGGA
>JAITWD010000208.1 GCA_031285465.1 Lachnospiraceae bacterium | reverse complement strand
CATAAATGCTTGACAAAATCTGCATCTTCACCCGACTCCTGTCGGATTCCATGATCAATATGAACCACTTCCAACGAAAATGAAAGGACCGTTTGGAGTTCAAGCAGTATAAAAAGGAGGCATACAGAATCTGCACCCCCTGAAACACCGGCAACAATAAAATCTCCAGCAACGATCATCCTATTCCGTTCCACATAGGCCCGAACTTTACTTAACATATCTGTATTATTCATACCTATACTATAGCTGATAGATTCCTAAAAATCAATGTCCTTCCTTTTCCCATATACCTATTACAATAACCGTCATATCATCTCTTATCCGCCCACGACTCTGATGAATACAAAAGTTAAGCAGGGCATTGGCAATTTCATTGGGATTTTTCAAATCGGTTCCCCCAATCAATTCCGACATCATATCTTCACCAATCCCTTGGGACAGAGCATCCAGTACACCATCGGAAACGATGACGATATAGTCGCCATCTAACAACCTACGGCTAACGATTTCCATATCGGGACGGTTAAATATGCCCAATGGCAGGTTACCCGCCGAAATCCGATCAACCAAATGCTCGCGTTTTATGTAAGAACTAGCTGAGCCTATCTTTACAAATTCGCAGCATCCATTATATAAATCTAGTTTACACAAATCCAGCGTGGACATATTACCCATATCACAACCGACCAACAAAACGCTATTGATCATTTGAATGGCAATCTCTTTAGTGAAGCCCGCACTGAGAAACTTCTCCATTAGCTCGACTATTATTGAGCTATCACGGCAAGCCTTATCACCTGACCCCATCCCATCGGATAAGATTATCGTCATATTTCCCGGTTCGGGCTCAAATATTGAAAAATTATCGCCCGATATTTTTTCGTTTTCCTTAATAGCCTTTGCCACACCGGTCAGAACATGAAAGCGGGCTGCCTCGACGTAATAAAAGGTTTGCCATTCCTGACCGATAAAAAAGGGGTTGTTTGGTGACGGGGTCATTCGGTTATTGATCAACACCGAAATGACATCGCCTATTTCCTCTGCAGAAATGGTACTGCCAACCTTTACATTTCGCAAGACCAGCGAAAGCTCTGTATAGCCCTCTTCATTTTCAAGCATGTATATATCTTTAACATTTATATGTAGTTCCTTTAACGCATGGGCAATCTGTTTATATCGGCGCTCCCCCATCGGGGTATGACGACGTGACTCTTCAGCCACACGGGTCATAATTTGAGCCATTTCCCGTAAATTGTCCACCATAATTCCCTTATTCTCCTGCAAGCGACGTTGCCAGATCAGATCCTTACGCTTGTCGCTTACCGGTGCAAACATATCCCCGATATTAATCCTACTAGCTTCATCAGCATGATCTCCACTGTTTTTTAGTGAAGCACGCAAATCATAAGGCTCATCATAATTTGCTCTGATTGCCTGGTCATAATTATTGTCGGTCAGCTGATTGACCGTCGTTTCAACTTCAACCGGCTTGTCCGCTTCCTTAAAGGTGCTGGCCAATTCCCGGAAGGAATCGGCAAACATTAGTAGCTTGCGACGACCGTACTCCGGTAGGATATTGCTAAAGGATTCTTTTTCTCGCATAATATACCTCCGCATTGGATTAGCTTGGTTAATTTCAGCTATGCGGGTGTAATTATACACAATTTTTTTTATTTTATCTGTCAAAACAGGGAACATTCAGTAAAAACATTTCGACAAAAAAAGCATAGCCGGTTTTCACCGCTATGCCAATATCAACGAAACAATTATTACATCAATAATTCCATTATTATCTTATTGTCTACTCATCCTGGCGGAAGATTATCTCATCCTCATACACCAAACCCAGTTTTTTCCTTGCCATTTCTTCAACGTATTTGTTGGTATGGGTATATTTTTCTTGTTCTTCTATTGCTACCTTTCGTTCGTTCTCAATAGCTATCTGCTCTACCAGAGCCTGCTCCGCCTGCTGATATTCTGCCAGTTTTTCTTTCAGGGAGATACTGCCCACAGCAACTACTACCATTAACATTAATACCACAATAGCCGCCAAAAACATACTAAATCGGTTTTGACGTTTCTTTCTATACGCAATTCTTTTGGCCATTGTTGCTGCCCCCTTTCTTCTTTTCCGGTGGTTTATCGCTTGACTCTTGATTTATTACGAATCGGTTGTTTGAGGTCTTGTTTGATTTGCAGTTCTTGACGCCTTATTTCTTTACGTTTACATAACATTAGTTTAACCAGTTTTAACTGAATAGTCAACTTCTTTTTAACCAACCTAAGTAACTTCAACAACCTACTTTTGAAACTATTTAAAAGAAAAGAAAATAGCTGGATAATTTTTTTTATCGCAAATGCAATCGGTCGAAAAAGCAGACTGGTAACTTTACTGATTATTTTAGCAACGACCGTCACAAATGGTATGCTTACCGTTCTTTTGTATATCCACATCCCTACGGCAGCACCTAAGACCGCAAACCATCGTAAAATCCCGTTGTTTTCCCGGTAGAGCATATAAAACACTCCCAGCGCACAGGCAATCCAAAAAATTAAATCTTCCAAAGATACCATAACCGTATTATGGCGGATCAAACGTCGAAGAATTATAAACCAATCATAACCAAATGTAATTATGACCCCCATAATAAAGGAATGAAGAAAAAAATTGACTTCAAATAAGATGTCTTCACTCATAGCCCACCTACTTAAACAGTTTTGATAGCAAGGATTCTCCTTTTGCTGCATATCCGGTGGCTTCCGAATAGGTAAAGCTATCAAACTTTCCATCAATATCAACCTCACCCTTTTCCAAGGTTAACCGGCTGACATGTAACTCACTTCCCTTAATCATTAACATGCCCTGATCGGTTTCAAGTATAATTTCATTCACATCGAAGGACAGGACATCATTAACCCCGCCAATAGTACATGTCCTGCGGTTGGTAAGCATTAGTTTATGTGTCTTTTTATTTATATTATTTAAATCTTCCATTAAAAAAAGCCCCCTGTTAACTCTTTTTAAGAGTATATCTTATAAGTGATTATATTATCGGTCAGGGGGATTTATGAATTAATTATTAACTCAAGCTCTAAAACACGTGTTCAAAAAGCATCAATAGACCATTGCCTAATTTATATATTTGAATAATTGGTCAGCGACTTCTTTTTTGACCGTTTCAGTAACCGCAACTATTTCCACCTTAACTTCCTTATTGCCAAAACCAATGGTCAAACGATCTCCCGGCTTTACCTCGGCTGACGCCTTCGCCGGTTTATCATTGATCATCACCCGACCGGCATCACAGGCTTCATTGGCCACCGTCCTTCTTTTTATCAATCGTGAAACCTTTAAATACTTATCCAGACGCATACTACCTCCTTACTTCCCATCCCATTAAATTGTTCTAAACTCGATTATGTGCAATCGTTTCATAAGCAGTCATAATTTTATATTGGATTATGGCATTTTTCCAAGCTCTATTTTTAAATAAAGATATACACATAGACAAAATATGGTTTTAATATCAAATTTTTTTATCTATTCGCTAAAGCAATACATAATTATTACACAAATAAACTGAAAAATCGCCATTTAAAGCTAAAAAGAACCTGTCAGCGACAGGTTCTCAGGGATAATCATTAGTATTAGTTGATCATATCCTTTAAAGCTTTTCCAGCCTTAAACTTAGGAGCCTTAGAAGCAGCGATCTTCATAACTGCGCCGGTTTGAGGATTTCTTCCTTCTCTTTCTGCCCTCTCGGAAACTTCGAAGGTACCAAAGCCAACCAATTGAACTTTTTCACCATTTTTCAATTCAGCGGCAACTACATCGGTAAATGCTTTTAATGCCTTCTCTGCATCCTTTTTGGATAATCCGGCCTGATCAGCCATCGCGGCTACTAATTCAGTTTTGTTCATAACGAACTCCTCCTCTAATCTGTGTTTATTTTACCAAGTTGTCCCTATGCGGACGTCTATAAATATATATATCTTCTTTTAAACTGTTTGTCAAGGCAAATTTGGCTTTTTATCCGCATTTTGCCATTATTTGAGTGCTAAATTCCAGCATTTAAATTGCGCACGTCAAAAAAGAACAAAATTATTATAAATAGACCAATTTAGTTATTTCCACTTACTCCACTTTGATTATCGCTTACCCCTGACTGATCATCCGAATCATCATCCTGATCGGTTACTGCCTTTTCTAAGTCGCTGAAAGAATAGGTTACATTCTGCTGCAGATTATCAATTTGGACAGTATAGCTTTTAGTAACATAGCCACTTTTGCGGAGAGTTATAGTATGGCTACCGGCTACTTTTAAGAAACGAACCGGTGAAACCCCCATATAGACTCCATCCTGATAAACTTCAACCGCTTCTGGTGCATCAATATAGACCAAGTATGATCCGGTGACCAAACTATTATCTGACACTCCTCCTGAATTCCCATTAGAACCGGTATTCGTAGTGCCATCACCTTGATTGGCAGTGTTAGTGGTCGTTTCGTCCATAGCGATAACCACGCTGGCAATTTCCTGGCTAACCTTAATGTATTGAGTTATAGTGTCATAACCGGTGGCTTCACAAATAATCTGGTGTAAACCATAATCCAGTTCAACCGTACTGGTACTGTCGATCGGATCGCCATCGACAAAAATTGTGGCATTCTCAGGCGTTACTGTAAAATGAACCTTACCCATCTTAGGCTGCTCTATTTCCAAGTCACCCAGATCAATTACCATTTCTTTATTGCGCTCAACAAACACCCTGCGGATCGTATCTACTCCCTTGGCTGAAATGTGTACCTCCACAGCTCCTTCCGGCACGGTCAATAGCATTCCTTCGGTAATCCGCTGGATCACAGTGGGACCTACCTCGATCCACCCCCCGATAACATGGGCATCGTCCTCCAGACGCAGATAACCATGTCCCTTTTCTACCACCACGCTAAAAATACTCCGGCCAATACCTCTTACGGTAACGGTATCCCGAGATACAATATCAGCTACGCCTATTTCTCTTCCTTCGGAAATGATCAGCGCGCTGTTTTTCAAACGATAGTCTTCATTGCCGATAACAGCACTTCCTCTTTCGCCATCCAAACTGTAACGGTCAATTTGCGCAAAGACAAAGGCGTCCGGTGAAAGCCTGATACTGACTAATTTCTTCGATGCCTTGATAAAATATGCCTCAACCACCTCTCCCAGATTGAGCTGTGCCATTGACATACTGTTATCATATTTGTCGCTGATCACAGTCGTTCCATCATAATCCAGCGTATAGCTTCTGTTCAGATCAATATTGGTCAGCGTAATGGTTCGAGCTTCAGTATCAATAGCTTTTACTGTGGCTGTATCAACTGAATCATAATCACTGACCGTCGATTGATCGTCGGTTGCTTCTTCATTGACCATACCATCACCAATGTCCATTTGCCTATCGCCATTACAGCCGACAAGGCCAATGCAAACTATCAGTAACCACAGCAGACCAACCTTCTTTCTGGTACTTTGCATTTGTATTATCCCTCTGTTCCTGATTATATTTCCAGCTTAACCTTCAGCACTATTACTAAATATATATTTCTGCTATATTTATATTTCCGTATATTCCCGTTATAATCCTGCCCTATTTCTATTATCCATTTCCATTTTGGGCTATACTTACCATCGAATTAAGTATAGCATGTTTATTATGCTCATAACAACCGGTAATTACTGCGATAGTTCGTTAAAAAAAGCTGTTTATCTTTTTCCTGATCCATCAATTTTTCCAGCTTCTCTAGATTTTTCCCTGGAATCCATGCTTTACCAGAATTGTAATAAAAATTGACAATCTTCCAAAATTTTTCCGGATAGGACAAACGATAAAATAGCTGGATATGATCCGCACGAACCATTTCACGCTCTGCAATATAGGCTGAAAGCAGAGTATCACCCACCGTTTGTGACCAGTTACTTTTTTCCAATAATTTACGCATAAAGAGATACAGATCGCGCACCGGATTGTCAATAATGCATTTTTCAAAATTAATTAAGCTCCAGCGATTATTGGATAATAAAATATTATGATATTGATAATCGCCATGACATATCAAACCTGATGATGTCGAACCCGCCTCCTTAGTATAAAAATAAAGCTCTTCGGTTACCTGCAACGCCAAATTGTAAAAATAATCGTATGATTTCATTAAATAAATTTCAAAATCGGTCTTTTGACTCTTTTCTTTTAAGAATTTACGCACCTTCTTAAGCTCTTTATTATGCTTCTCATATTCATTTACAACTTGAAAAGATGTCTTGCCTGCCATTATTTCGGTATTGGTCAAATCAGAAGCTTTATGTAATGCTGCCAGTGTATGAACCGCCATCCGGCATTCCTCCATATCACGAACATTACACTCCCGCCCCTCAAAATAGGTTTTGAGGATATATGAAATACCGTCCTGATCATCGACCAGAAGCTGACCTTCTTTATTTTTTATGATATTTTCGACATTCACACCACCCTGTTCAGTCACATGATTCAGTAGGACATTTTGAAACAAAACTTTTTCGCGGGGGCCCGAATATTCTTTAAAGATTAGTATTCCTTTGTTCGATTCACAAAGAATAGCGCCTCGTCCTTTCCAGGTACGAAGCACTTCTATGTCATAGTTTTCAAGCAAACTGACGGCTCTGTCGTTCACAGACATACCTCCCACATAAAAGTCATATCCTATCTTATGAGGGCAGTCCCGAAAGTATTACTAGGAAAGCTTCGCTTTCCTAGTAGGATGGCCATACGGCCGTGATTACTTGTAATTATTGGATACGAAACGAGCTTCCTTACTACACTAAAGGCGGCCTATGCGGCCGTGGCTTACTTATATAATTATTGGATACGAAGCGAGTTTCCTTACTGCACTAAAGGCGGCCTATGCGGCCGTGGCTTACTTATATAATTATTGGATACGAAGCGAGTTTCCTTACTACACTAAAGGCGGCCTATGCGGCCGTGGCTTACTTATATAATTATTGGATACGAAGCGAGT
>JAITWD010000259.1 GCA_031285465.1 Lachnospiraceae bacterium | reverse complement strand
CTGTCGGTGAAATAGCCAACATCAGTATGGGGTCTTCAGCAACAACTCTCTATGCGCTGGTTAACCGTAAGGTAAATATTACAACTCCCGAAGTTACACTTGCCAATTGGGATACGGTTATAGAAGATTATGAGAAACCTTGTGTTTTTATCCAAATCCGCTATACAGTTGGATTGGATGGCTCCAATATCATGATTTTAAAGGAGTCGGATGTTAAGATCATTACCGACTTGATGATGGGGGGGGACGGCAGCAACCTCGATGATGAACTGGGTGAATTGCATTTGAGTGCGATTTCCGAGGCAATGAATCAGATGATGGGAGCGTCGGCAACATCATTATCGACGATGCTTGGTAAGGTTATTGACATAAGCCCTCCAGAGGCGCGGCGGATCGATCTGTTGGAATATATGGATGGTGGCGAGATTGCTTCATTTCTGGCCGAAACCTTCGTCAAAATAACCTTTAGAATGCAAATAGGTGATCTGGTTGACAGTACGATCATGCAGTTATATCCGATCGACTTTGCCAAAACACTTTTTGAGACCTTTATGAGCAGTCAGACCGGTTCACCGGCACCGGCTGCCGCGGCCAAGCCGGAGCCACCGCCGGCACCAGCGATGAATATGGGGATGCCACAAACCGCCATGCCCGATATGTCTGGTATGTCACCCGCTAACGGAATGCCTCAGATGGGGATGGATCCGATGGGTATGGGTGGTCAGATGGGGATGCAGCAGATGCCTCAGATGGGAATGCAAATGCCACAAATGGGGATGCAGCAGATGCCCCAGATGGGAATGCAAATGCCTCAGATGGGGATGCAGATGCCTCAGATGGGGATGGGTCAAATGGGAATGCCTCAGATGGGGATGCCGATGAACATTCAACCGGCACAATTCCAAAGTTTTGCTACCGATTTCAGTAATGTACCGGGTAAAGAGAATATCAACCTGATCATGGATGTACCCCTTGAGGTGACCGTCGAGTTGGGACGGTGTATCAAGTCCATCTCAGAGATTTTAGAGTTTTCACCGGGAACAATTATTGAACTGGATAAAATAGCCGGCGAACCGATCGATGTGTTGGTCAACGGTAAATTCATCGCCAAAGGCGAGGTAGTGGTCATTGAAGAAAGTTTCGGTGTCCGTGTAACGGAAATTATAAAATAATCAGTTAGGAGAATGGAACAATGGCAAAAAATATTTTAATTGTGGATGATGCAGCTTTTATGAGGATGATGATCAAGGATATCCTGACCAAAAATGGGTACAATGTTGCAGGAGAAGCAGAAAACGGACTTAAAGCGATTGAGAAATACAATGAATTGCAACCCGACTTGGTGCTCATGGATATTACCATGCCAGAAATGGATGGAATAGCGGCACTTAAGCAGATCAAGGCAGCCAATGCAGGTGCGATGATCATCATGTGTTCCGCAATGGGTCAGCAGGCAATGGTTATCGAGTCCATTCAGGCTGGTGCCAAGGATTTTATTGTAAAACCGTTCCAGGCTGAACGGGTACTGGAAGCGGTTAAAAAGGTTGTGGGATAATGTTGACATTAACGGCCGGTAACGGCGGTGTTGTACAGCTTTTGACAGTTGTGGTCATTTTTGTTTTTGTTTTGGCAATCACCTATTTGTCAACAAAGTGGCTCGCTAATTATCAAAAGGGACGTTCGGTTGGCAGCAATATTGAGGTGATTGAAACCTATCGTTTAACGGTCAACAAATATGTTCAAATTGTCAGGATTGGTAACAAGTATCTGGCCATCGCGGTTGGTAAGGATGAAGTAACTTTTTTAACCGAGCTTAACCACGATGACCTTCATTTGCCGGAGGTTGTAAGCGGAACGATGCCGGATTTTGCCAGTGTATTGGAAAAAATAAAAAAACTGAAGAAGTAGGCGAAAGTTTTGAAAGATCGTAATAATATTTTTACCGTTGGCATTAGTGTAATTGGTCTGCTGTTATTGGTGTGTTTTTTATCTGTGCTACCGGCGGAAGTAATTATGGCAGCAGAGACCGATACCGGTACGACCGACAATACCGGTGGGCTACCCGATCTCACCGGAACCGACGGTGCGGCAGATGGCTTGCAGGAACTTAATATTGGTGATAATACCCTATCGGTGACCTATGATGACGGGAACGGTCAGGTAAATGGTGCTTTGCGCATAATGATCACATTAACACTGATCTCGTTGGCACCGTTTTTATTGATGATGATGACTTCGTTTACCCGGATCATTATTGTTTTACACTTCACCAGGGCCGCATTAAATACCCAGACAGCTCCGCCCAACCAGGTGCTGCTTGGGTTAGCTTTATTTTTGACATTATTTATTATGAATCCAACTTTTACCCGCATCAATGAGGAAGCTATCGTTCCGTTTGAAGCAGGAGAAATTAATCAGGAAGAGTTTTTAGATCGTGGACTGGAGCCGTTGCGAGCTTTTATGCGTGAGCACACAATGACTAAAGATGCCTCTATGTTCATGGAGATCAGTGGTATTGAATGGGATGGAACATTGGATGGGATTCCCGACTCGGTGTTGATCCCCAGTTTTGTGATTGGTGAACTACGTACCGCATTTATTATCGGTTTCATTATTTATATTCCTTTTATTGTGTTGGACATGGTGGTGGCTTCAACCCTGATGAGTATGGGTATGATGATGCTTCCGCCCACTACCATTTCGATGCCCTTTAAAATTTTAGTGTTTGTGTTGGCAGATGGTTGGAATCTTATCATTGCATCGTTAGTGGGGACCTTCTTTGGCAGTGGCTGACGCTTTGATCAAATAGTATCGCAGATTCTAACTGCGAAATGCACGGGGATTAATGTGAGTAGATAAATATTTTTGTCATTGTGTTTTTGTGTTGCATGTTGGCATGAAGAGAGGTGAGGTGGCTATGACAGTAGATGAGGTATCAGCAGTTGGTTCATCAGCGATATTTTTAATCATTAGGACGGCAGCGCCGGTCTTGCTGGTTTCATTGGTGGTTGGTTTGATCATCAGTATTTTTCAGACGGTCACTTCCATTCAGGAACAGACGCTGACCTTTGTACCCAAGATTTTGGCGGAGTTTATCGCCATTATTGTGATGGGGCAGTGGATGCTTAACAATATGAGTGGTTATATGGTTGAATTATGGCAAGATTTTAATGTCTATATCCGGTAGGTAATATGGTTGATTTATCCTTTAGCATTGCTGATCTGGAATATTTTTTGCTGATTTTTGTAAGGGTTACCAGTTTTATTTACATTGCGCCTTTTTTTAGCATGAGCAATACACCCAATCGGGTTAAGGTCGGTCTCGGTCTCTTAATTGCCTACTTTATTGACCGAAATATTCCACATGTTGTTGTGGAATATGAGACGCTTTTTGGTTTTGCCGCAATCGTGATCAAAGAGGCGGCCTGCGGTTTTCTTATTGGTCTTGGAGCCAATCTATGTACTACCATCGTTTCGTTCAGCGGACATATCACCGATATGGAAACCGGTCTGAGTATGGCGTCATTGTTTGACCCATTGACTAAAGAGCAAACCAGTATTTCAGGAATTTATTATAATTATATTATTATGCTGATGTTGCTGGTTAGTGGGATGCATCAGTTTATTTTAGGCGCTTTGATCGAAACCTTTACGATCATCCCGATCAATACGGCGGAATTTCGTATGAATGAAATTGCTGACACCATGTTGCAGTTTTTACGGAATTATATAATTATCGGTTTTCGCATTGCGTTGCCGGTTTTTATTGTGACCATACTGGTAAATGCTATTCTGGGTATTCTTGCAAAGGTATCACCACAGATGAATATGTTTGCGGTTGGTATTCAAATCAAGATATTGATAGGAATTGGGGTGCTACTAGTGACGGCAGGTATGTTGCCACTGGCGGCGGACATGATTTTCGGAGAAATGAAGCGGATGGTAACGGCATTTGCCTATGTTTTAGGATAATGTAAACTTATTAATGTGGCAATCAGATACCGGGTGGTAAAGGGGAGATGGACAAATGTAGCCGGTTGGTTGAAGGAGAGGAGTCGCGACGGGATGTTATTGGAATATAATCTGCAATTTTTTGCTAAGGATGGTCCCGGCGGAGAGAAGACCGAGGACGCAACCCCCAAAAAATTACAAGAAGCCCGAAAAGAGGGACAGGTTGCCCAAAGCAAGGAGATAGCCAATGCCTTTGGATTATTTGCTTTATTTTTGATCGTCCGTTTTTATGTGGGATCGCTGGGGGCCAGTCTGCGTGATTTTTTTACCAGTACTTATAGCCAGATACCCGATACGGTCCGATATTATGGTGGCGATATTCCCTATACTACTATATATACCGTAATGGCTAATATGATTATCCAAATTATTCTTTTGGTTGGACCGATCATGTTAATTGCCGTTGTAGTGGCCTTTTTGTGTGATGTAGCCCAGGTGAAGTGGAAACCTACCACTAAGACCCTTCGCCCCAAATTCAGTAAAATGAACCCGGTCAAGGGCTTTAGCAAAATACTCTCGGCAAAGTCGCTGGTTGAACTTATAAAGGCAATCGCTAAAATAGCTTTAATAGGCTATGTGGCTTATTCCTATCTGATCGATCGGGTCGGGGACATATTTTTATTGTATGATATTAGTATTAATGCCGCGATCGGTCTGGTTGGTGAGATGGTGACCGACCTGGGGACAAGGATCGCGGCCGTTTATCTTATCCTGGCATTTGCCGATTATATCTATCAGCGTCATAAGTTTAAAGAAGACATGAAAATGTCTAAGCAGGAGGTTAAGGATGAATTTAAAAATGCGGAAGGTGATCCGCAGATAAAGGCACAACAAAGGCGTCGGATGATGCAGGCTTCACATCGACGAATGATGCAACAGCTGCCAGAAGCAGATGTGGTTATTACTAACCCTACCCATTTTGCCGTTGCAATTAAATATGACAGTGATCAGTACGATGCGCCGGTAGTATTGGCAAAAGGTGAGGATTACCTTGCTCAGAAAATCAAAGAACTGGCACGTGAGCACCACATTGAAATAGTCGAAAATAAACCATTGGCCAGAATGTTGTATGCCAATGTTGAAGTGGGTGGTTTTGTTCCTCCGGAACTATACCAGGCGGTGGCAGAGGTGTTGGCGATGGTCTACCATATGCAGGGTAAAACCTAAGAAAACACTATTAAATTAAAACACTATTAAGTATTAAAGGGAACCGATAAAATTAAAAGGGGTAACAGGTAAAAAATAACATAGGGAAAGACCAATACGGTGGGAACGCTAATATAAAATAAGCATAAAATAATCGGTATGCAGCATGATATTTATTATGCTATAATAAAAAGGTTACTTTTAATGATAAATGACTGGTATATAGGTCTGAAATGCTGTTTGGTATGTCTAAAAGGGGTAATCATGGCGGTGATTTAGTTTGAAAAATCATAGATTTTTCAATTTCTTATTTAAGCAGGTTCGCAAGTAGAACTTGCGAAATGCCTGGGGAGTATTGTGATATATTTTGAAAATAACTGGGTTTAGTTGATTTGACC
>JAITWD010000200.1 GCA_031285465.1 Lachnospiraceae bacterium | reverse complement strand
GCTCGCTTTATTTTTACAATAACCCTTAAGGCCGCCGAAAAGGCACTGCCGGCTGTCCAAAGTAATTACCGCGCGCAATAGGGCGATACCCCTACTAATAATTGGGATAATGCGTTTGCTGGCAAGCGGTTACTTCTTGCCGAGGATATTGAGATCAATCAGGAGATTATTGTTTCTTTGCTAGAGGGGACCGGAATTGCGGTTGACTGTGTTGAGAATGGTAAAGATGCCCTGGATAAAATGGCGACCGATGGTGATAAATACGATATCGTCCTTATGGATATGCAAATGCCCACGATGGACGGTCTGGAAGCTACCCGCCGCATCCGTACACTTCCGGCGGTTTGGTGCAAACAGATCCCCATTATCGCCATGACCGCCAATGTCTTCAAGGCGGACGTGGAACGCTGTATCGCTGCCGGCATGAACGATCATATCGGCAAACCCATTGATTTAAATATTGTGCACGCAAAACTACGGAGCTATTTACAAGGCTGACATTTTAGTCAGTCTTCCTCTTCCAGTGTCAGATCCACGATCGATTCCACCATCTGGCGGGCGACGTCACTCCAGTCATTGATCGATTTATACATACAATTAAACATACCATACATAATACGGCCATCGATCAGGGTTAAGAAATGCATATTATAGATTGGTCCGTCCACTGCCTGACTGCGAAATTCAAAATAGTATTTGGGACAATTGGTCGTATTTACCTCCTTTTCTCCCAAAAATTCCGTCGCAATATTGGTACGTGTGAGCATACTTTTCGTATGGTGGATAATCTGCGGCAGCTCGCTTTCGCTTGCTTCCTGTTCATAATAGGTGAAGCCCATATTAACCGACAGATCAACATTGGTGATGATCTCCTGGGGACGGAGCTCTGACGGATATTTGATTTTTTTGTATTTCTCCGGCATCATCGCAAAGCTATCCGGAATCTTTATCCCCATCCGTTCATCAAAAAAATCATACAGTGCGAAGGTTTCAAGCTTCCCCTTGATGTATATCCCCTTTTCAATGTTGCCGGATTTCTTGTGGTCATACCGGGCTTTTTTGCGCGATAGATCCAGTTTATCAAATCCAACCCTCGTTCGTACTCCGCTGTCCGTTGACATCATCTTCCTCCTTGGCAAATTTTGTGAATTTTTTTAATGGATATTTTATCGGTACTTTCACTACCATTTCATTCCATTATAGGTTATTCGTTTACCGTTATCAACTGTTTTGTCTAAGCAGTTGCTTGATCCATTCTACCACCTCGGGATAGTGCTCAATAAATTCCGTAAATCCAGTAAATAGCGTCGTCGCCATCTTGCCCGCCCTGATAAAAAAATCCCTCAATTTTTTCCATTTAACCTGCCTTGGTTGGAATGGTTTTTTTGAATCTTCTAAAACGTTTTTTAACGGCTCGGTTTCTTCATTGGTCATCTTTTTATATCTATCTGATCGCATAAATGCTTCGATCATCGCTTGAAACTCCTTAAGCTGTGCGGAAGAAACGGCTTTTTCCGGTAGATTGTTCGCCCAATTATTAATCTCGGTTTTATTATGTATTTCCTGATGGACCTCTGAATTTATATATTCTCCGGTTTGCACATTTACATTGCCATTTCCATTTTCGACAAAATTTATCGGACCGTGGTTGTCCCTTTCAAAAATATTCATATTACCCTGGTTGATAATTGTCATTGACATCATCCCCTCAATCTCTTTATCTGCATATACATAATGCAATAATTTTTCCGGCTCAATATATTGATCGGTTTCATACAAATATATCTTTGATATTCGGTCATGAAATTGCTTTAAGACAGCATGATATTGAATCTTGCCTTTTTTATCGTCAATATTATAATGAATATACTCTTCATGGGTCAGCTCCATCCTTTTCAAGATCTCGTTAATCTTTTCCCTGATCGTATTTAAATATTCTTTTTTCTCGTTGCTGTTGGTGGAATTGACATAGACATGAATCTGTTTTTCATCCATATCCATTTGTATTAACGCCGTTTTTTCCCGATCATAGCTGTTGAAGCGGGCTCCGCCCAGCCAAACGCACTCCTTATCCAGCTCACCAAACATTTTGATCATCAGGCGGTGAATGACATTATAGGGCATATATTCACCTTCCCATGAAAGGTGTAGCGCCGACTCCTTATCAAAGGACGCCGCTGACTGCGGGGTAACCTTGGGCAATTTAAGCGGGATAAAAACTTCATCTTCGTATTTACCGGCAATTTCAAACTGCTCCATGACATTAAGGACAAAGTCAATTTCTTTGCCTCTATAGGAAACCTCGGGGTTTATATCATTGGGATGGACCGTTTCCAGTATCTGCCTTACCTTCGCCAGCTTAATAAAGCCCTTTCCTTCTTCCGTTCTGACGATCAACCGGTATATTCCGCCGGTCAGCCAGGACGGATTAAGCACGGTAAGTTCTTGAGATTCAAAATTGATTTTGTCGCCCGCATAGTAATAGAGGATCCCCAAATCCTTAAACCATCTCAACAGCTCATTCCGAATATCCTCCTGGTTCACATCTTGCTGCGAACAGATGGCACTGTACTCTTCCTTGCTGATGTAGGGGGCTTTCATATTTTCT
>JAITWD010000121.1 GCA_031285465.1 Lachnospiraceae bacterium | reverse complement strand
CATCAGAAAGGTTGAGGCAAAGCAACCGGTCCATTCAAAATATTCGGTCACCGCCTTTTGGGCTGCTTCACCGATAACTGCAATAATATTATTCTGTCCCACCCATGCCTGTCGGCTGGTTGCCGCAAAGGAGTAATCATCGGCACTGGGATAATTATATCGTGCCATGATCAACATCGGGATCAGACTAACCAGATAAAGAACGGTCAGCGCAATGCTTAAATTACGTGGTGTAATATATTTAGTCAGCAAACTGTCGATTAATTTCATTTTTTATTTACTCGCTATATTTTAACATACTATTTTTACTATATTATTTATCAATATTTCCATAATACTCCCGGTACCAGGCAACAAACTTACCCAGCCCCACTTCTATACCAGTTTGTGGTTTAAAGCCAAAATCTTTGGTCAATTCATCGATATCTGCATAGGTCTGATAAACGTCCCCTGGTTGCATGGGCAGAAACTCTTTGATCGCCTTTACTCCCAGATGTTCCTCCAATACCTCGACAAAATGCAACAGTTTTTCCGGCTTGTTATTGCCAATGTTATATATTTTATAGCGCGTCCCCTGCGCGTCCGGCTGGGGTGGTGATAAAAGCATCGCTTCAATTCCTGATACAATATCATCGACATAGGTGAAATCCCGATACATATCGCCATGATTATAAATCTGGATCGGTCGCCCGGAAAGGATGCTCCCAGTAAATTTAAAATAGGCCATGTCCGGTCGTCCCATCGGCCCATAAACGGTAAAAAAGCGTAAGCCGGTCAACGGAATTTGGTATAGGTTGCTATAGGCATAAGCCATAAGTTCATTGGATTTTTTGGTTGCCGCATATAAACTGACCGGATGATCAACCATATCCCCGGTGGAAAAGGGCACTTTTTTATTGCCACCATATACCGAGCTGGAAGAGGCAAAAAGCAGGTGCTTAACCGGATAACGGCGACAGGCCTCACAAATATTAAAAAAACCGACCAGATTGGATTGAATATAGCTTTCCGGACAATCAATACTGTAACGCACACCGGCTTGTGCCGCCAGATTAACTACCACCTCTGGTTGCCAGGTTCTAAATACTTCGTTGACCTCCTCTAGATCGGACAGGTCACCCTTTATAAAAACAAAGCGGTCATGTTGTTTTAGTAATTGTAAACGCGCTTCCTTTAGTTGTGGGTCGTAATAACCGTTCAAGTTGTCAAAACCGATCACCCTTTCACCCTTTTCCAGTAAAGCTTTAGACAAATGAAATCCAATAAAACCAGCGGCACCGGTGACTAGATAATTGTATGACTTTTTCATCCGACTCCGATCCGACTCTTTTCCCGGATATTTATCAGGCTTGTCCATACTACATACTCCTTTTACTACACTCTGTATCTCGTATATCTTTATCCTCAAATGATCGTGGCTAACCGGTAAATTATTGGATAAACTTGTTTTCCTTTAGGAGATATTTTCCGCCCTTTAGAAATTTATGTTTTATCACCCAAAAGCCCGGAACCCAGATATATTTATGCATTGCCGGTGAGGCACTGCCGATCATCCAGCAGTTTCGGTCACATTCGGCCGTACACCGCCGAACGCTTGTTGCCTGCTCTGAATTCCACAACGCCTCCCATGATAATTCCCGCAAATTACCCATGACCGCCTTCTGCTCCATTCCGTTACAGGGGATCACGTCACAAAACGGATCGATAAAAAAGGCATTGGCTGACATATCACACGGCAGCAAGCGCTTGTTACCATAAATGTAATTGATCAGTCCATGGTTAAAATAGGCACGAAACCATTTTTTGGGAGAGTTGCTTTTCAGCAGTTCATTGATCAGCTTTGCAAAGGACTCCGCTACCTTACGCCGGTCATTTATTTTATTATCGGTCTTACGGAAATAAAACGAATTGTGCAGGGTTGCGGTGGCAAACTCCATTCCCAACTCATCGGAGATATTATAAAGCGGTATCAGGTCCTGACTATTCATATCCTGAACCGTCATCCCAAAGCCAACATCGGGATGTCCCATTTCCACCAAGGTTTTTAAGGTATTATAACCTCTATTAAAGCCATCGGGAATACCACGGATCGCATCGTTGGTCTCCTTAAGACCTTCGATACTTATCCTGATCCCCACCTGAGGAAATTCCCGGCATAGGGCGATGATCCGGTCGGTAAAATAACCATTGGTGGAAATGACGATCCGATCGGATTTTTTATACAGTTCCCGGACAATCTCCGGAATATCCTGACGAACGAAGGGTTCACCGCCAGTAATATTGGTAAAGGCCATTTCCGGCAGTTTAGCGATTACGTCAAGGGTAATCTCCTCATCCGGCTTTGTCGGATATTTGTAGCAATCACACATATTACAACGGGCATTACAACGATAGGTTACGATGACCGTCCCGTAAAGAGTTCTTTTAGCCAATTTTACACCTCTGCCTGTCTTTGACGTTTTTACCGATTGAAGGCAATGATTCTCCATCGGATGATATTTCTTTATACATTAATATTTTCTTAAACATTGACACCGCGTTATTTGATAGATCCCAGTGATTCGTATATCTTAAATAGCTTCTCACAATATTGCTCAAGGGTGTCAAAACTAATCTTCTTACAGTTACTTTTATAATACGCCAATTTCGTCTTGTCATCCCATAGATTCAAGATTTTAGTAGTTAATTCATCAATATTACCCGGTTGAAAAAATTCGCCGGTCTCTTCCGCTCTGATCAATTCGACCGTACCACCGATTGCCGAAGCAAGTACCGGTGTCCCATACATCTGAGCCTCCATCACCGAAAAAGGACAGTTTTCATAACACTCCGATGGAAAAATCACAAATTTCGCAGTTCTAATCAGGTCACTCAGTTCTTCACCCGAGCGAAACCCTACATCAACTACATTTTTCACCTTTTGCACTTCCGATAACAACTCCCCTTTGCCGGCAAAGACGAACGAGATATCCGATAGACGACGGCAAGTTTCCAGCAACATCCCTACCCCCTTTTCCTGTGAGTAACGACCAAAGTAGAGCAGGTAGCCCTTTTCTTTAATAGCGTCTGATAAGAATGTTAAATGGTTTGACGCGGTAACCTCCCTCGTGACAGTGTTGCCCATTTCATTCAAGTCATTTATCTCATTTTTGTAGTTTGCCGCTATTGGCAGAAAATTGTGCATAGTTATTACCTTGTCTGACAATATCCGATCGGTGGACAGCTTTTGTTTCATAAAGTCGCTGGGACATATGATCGCATCGGTCATCCGATAGCTTCTATGCCACTTATAAAAATATCCTTCCAGAGTACCCAGTACGCTTTTTATAACCGAACCATGGATGCATTTATTGCGTGTGCAGTTAATGAATTTTCCACCTTTACAGGCAAAACATACCCGCCCATCCGAGGGAATCTTCATCAGGTGATTTGGACAAACCCACTGATAATCGTGGGCGGTATAGACTATGGGCAAGCGTCTCTTAACCCTGCGCGAATATTTTTTTATGGCATAAAATAGCGACGGGGTTAATTGAAAATTAAAATTATTGAGATGGACGACATCCGGTTGGAAAGACCGTAATAAAGCCATCATTTTTCGCTGTGCTTCAAATGAATAGATGATTTTAAAAGGGTAGATTAATTTTTGCAATTGCCCGGTGTGAAAGTCCATATTTTGGGTATAGATATCGCTAGCATTACCAACTACCCGTTCCGGATGATCCATTCCAAAATATTGAACTTGATGCCCCATCTTAATTAACTGTTTGCCAATCTCAAAAACATAGGTTTCCGATCCTCCATTAGGATGCAGAAATTTATTAACGATCAATATTTTCATTACCGTGTCCTGTCATAGTTATTATTTATCTTGCTTATAGAGTACCATTGTTTTATCGACCACCACATCCCAATTGTACTTTCCACAGATGAAATCGCTACTCCTGGCGCGATAGTGCTCAACTGCATCGGCATCATTTAGCAACATGGTTAATTTCTCCTTCAAATCGGCGACATTGCCACGTCTAAAGCTTGGGGCATATTGTTCCACTACTTCTATATTTTCTTCAATATCACTAACCAGACAACAATTACCGTAACTCATCGCTTCCAATAGACTGATCGCCATTCCCTCAACGTCACTTGGCAAAACAAACAGGTAGGCATTGGATAACAGTTCCGCCAATTCCTGACCCTGAACAAAGCCAGTCATGATGATATTCGAATTTTTATCGGCATGATCACAGATATTTTTCATATAATCGAAAGCATGTCCGTTTCCGCCGGCGATCACTAGTTTTTTATCGGTTTCAATCTGTTCGTAGGCTTCAATCAGATAATGAATCCCTTTTTCCGGAACCAATCGTGCCAGGATCAAAATGTATTGATCTTTATCAAGCCCATGGTTTTTCTTGATCATGTAGGGCTTTTGTAGCTCTGGTTTACTGATCCCATTCGGGATATAGGTAACATTACGCCCATAGGTCGACTGGAAATATTGCTTGACATTTTGTGAAAGGACAATCACCTCATTGGCTTTTCGGGCTGCCATCCGCTCACCGAATTTAAGCACATCAGAAGCAAATCCTCCCCATTTTGCCCGCTGCCAATCAAGGCCATGAATGGTGGCAACCACCTTAATGCCAAAGAAGCGGGGAACCCCCAGCATGACACAGGGACCTTCAGCATGATAATGAATAATGCCGTATCCACCAAACAGTGCCCGCACGGTAGCAAGGGCGGTATAACAGATAGCATTGAGCTTGCTGTTTTTGAAGGTCGGTATGGTGATCAGACGGATCCCATTATAGACCTTGCCTCTCTTCTCATCAAATTCTTTGCCCGAAACATGATAGCCCGAGCGATTATATGCCTCAACACGATATCCTCTTGCTGATAAACGACTGGCCAGGTCATCAACCACGATTTCTACGCCGCCCTCCCGTGATGGGATCCGCTTATGACCGATCATGGCAATCTT
>JAITWD010000118.1 GCA_031285465.1 Lachnospiraceae bacterium | reverse complement strand
CATGCCTCTCCAGTACCTGCAAACTTTGGGCCGCAGGCACAAATTTGCGTGTGAGCGATTTGCCGCTCAAACTAATCCCCATGCATTTCGCAGATTCTATCTGCGAAACTGCCTGAATAAAAATTTGAAAAATCTTTGATTATTCAAATTATACCATTGCCAAATTCGAAAAGCTGGTCCAATGTTCGCAGGGTCATAAAATTACCCTTACTTTTCATATCGCCACTCATAAAGGCCCTTTGGAAGGTCATACGCGCGGAAACTATTTCGGTTAATTTCTCATAACTGATCTGCATTTCCACATCGGGGGAGGTAACCGTTCCATTAACTCCGTTCTCGCCGTAGTGGCAGTTACATTCTCCATTATTAACTTCGATATACAACGGTTTCTTACGATTATCGATATTTATTTTGTAAATTGCCTTAAAGCCAGCTTTTGGATGAAAATTATTTTTAAAATCAGCAATAAATTCAACGCCATCTTCCGGCTCATTATTGCTCATCATATCGCGAAATAAGCTGGTCAATTCCTGGATATCTTCTTTTTGTCGCTGTACATATACATCATCAGACACATATTGCGAAAGCTGCTCCGATTCTTGTGGTGTAAGATCAATATTTTTCGTAATTGAAACCATCTGTTTTACCGCCTGATTACTGGTCGGCAAACAGGGAACCTTTTGGTTGATCGAACGATACATATTTTCGGTCTTTTTTTCAATTATGCGCATATACTCTTCATTGTTTTCCAGCATGGTCCCATCGGTTATGTAACCGCAGATACCGCTACAGGGCAAACCACCCAAAATCTCCCATGCCACTGACAGATTTAGTTTACCTTCTCTCTCACCATAGGTTGTCGACATGACAATCGGACACATATATATTTTAGCAATTTTTTCTTTGTCGCCATAAAGCCAGCAGGCGTCCAGAAATTGCTGCATAAACCCACCGATACCATACCATTCGACCGTGGTTGCCAAGATTACGCCATCGGCTGTTTTTAAGGTTTGTGGTAATGTTGTAATACTATTCTTCAGTTCGTATAAATTGAAGCGTTCCACACTGACGTGAAGCTCTTCCAATACCGCTTGCATTTTATTGATCACATACAGCGTTGGATCATCCATAAATCCTCTGCCACCATAGTATATATTGATTTTCATAGCTACCCCCTTTCCCTACAGTCCTAATAATTATATACATAATTTGCAGGAATGTATAGTAGCGAACCATTAAAAAACTGTAAATTCTCCAACTTAAAGGGTTTGTTCACGAGTCAAGAAGCACTTATCGCTAAAACCTTGTCTTCTTTTGCATAGTATCACTCGTTCACAAACCCTTTTAGGTCCTATCACAACTATTTGGCCGATTAATTCAATATCTATTATTTCTATACCACTCAGTTCTATACTATCTATTTCACTATCTATTTTTATACTATTATTTTGCTCATCGTTTCCATCAAGTGATCGGAGACTATGCCCATGTTTTTGCCTTCGGATTGGAGATCATTAGTCTTTTCTGCAATTACTTCTGAGCTTGCCGCCACACCGTTAGTGCCTATTACCCCTTCTGCAGTTGATATACGGAAGGTTTCGAAGGTGGAGGCCACCATCTTGATCTGCTGTGAAATACCATCCACACCATCGGAGAGCTCTTTTAGCAAATTATTAAAGTAGGAGGCATCGTCACTGTAATGACCGCTGGTGGCGATCAGCTTTTCATAGGTATCCTTCATATGGGTTTGCATGAATTTCAGCATCTCTTCCGCCGTCTTCGCCAGCTCTTCCACCGTTCCGGTAACCAGGCTGGTTATCTGCTGAATCTCCTGTGCCGATTTTTGTACATCAACTGCCAGTTTACTGATCTCATCGGCCACCACTGCAAAACCTCGACCGGCCATGCCTGCCCGGGCCGCTTCAATTGACGCATTGAGCGATAATAGATTGGTTTGATCGGCAATCGATAAAATCTTATCGGTCAACTCTTCAATCTTTTCTACCTGTTTGGCGCCAACAATTGCCGTCTCCATTTTCTCACTGATCGTATCGGCTAAGCGGTCGGCCTCGACCGTCGCCTTTTGTGCCTCTTCCTTTACGCCGATAGCTCGCTTGGAAATTTCGATTGATTCGGACAATCCCTCTTTATTCCGATTATCCATCCCATCAATGTAAACCACCATCTGATCGGTTGCCTTGCTCAATGTATCGGCCGTTTCTGCCGTAGCCTCCATACTGGCGGCCAACTCCTCTGATGCGGCAGATATACTAACTATCTGCCGTACCAGATCATCGGTGATCTGGTACAGATTGTCCGACGTCTCCTTGATATTATCCCCATCATGATTAATTGCTCCGATCATCGACTGCATCGCTTCCTGGATGGCCTTCGCTGCTTTGGACAGATCGCCCACTTCATTGCGTTTATGCAAATATTTAACATGATTGGTGCCGGTGAAATTGCCTGTCTGCATTAATTTCATATCTTTCACCACCATGACTATCGGGCGGGAAATATTGGCACCGATCAGCAATGATAAGCCCACACAAAGAGCACCTACAAACAGTGACATCACCGTCAGATTAAAACTGATCCGATTGATATCGGCCAGGACCTCCTGCTCTGAAACGATGGTGACCAGCGTGAAAAAGTCATTTAATTTATTGTAACCTAAATATTGGTTCTGGCCATTTACCTTTTCAGTGACCGTTCCTTCATCATTTTCGGTAATCGCCCCTGCAAGGTTTGTATAGCCGACCGAATCCGCCGACTCACCAACCGGATTAATTTCATCAATGACAAGGTTGTTGGCACTGTCCATTAAAAAAGCTCGACCGGTGTCATAGATACTTATTTCATGAATAATTGATTTAAAATATTCGAAATCACGATCCATTCCCACAACACCCAGTAAAGTGTCACCACTATAGATGGGGGCAGTGTAGCTGATCACCTCTGCACCGGTGTCTTCGTCAATATAGGTTTCGGTCCAACCGGCTTCGCCCCGTTCAACCGCATCAAAATAGAAATCAAACGAAGAATCATTGTCCATAAACAATCCATATTCCTCCGCCTGATCGATCTCAAACATCCCTCCGCCGTCATACCAGACCGCATACATATTTCCAACCTGCTCTGGATTCATATATAGATAAATACCGCGCATTCCCTCATCACCGGCAATCGCTTGTCCAAGAAATCCTTCCATAACTGCTATGTACTCTGCATTGTACTCGGCATCACCCAGCCTATCCGCATCAAAGGAGGTCGAAACATAATCTCCAACCGTCTTGACAATGGTTTCATACTTGACAAAATCCTTCACCATCTGGCCGGCATACTCGCCGGAAATAGCCTTTACCTTTTCCTGTGCTTCGGTCTTAAGCTCTTCCTTTGCCATAAAAACCGACATCTCTTTAGCCAACGTAACTCCAAAAATCATACATAGAATAATAGCCAAAGCGATCGTAGTTGAAATCTTTTTCATAACATACTCCCTTCAAAGTAGGCGAAACAATTTTATGCCGTTTGATTTAGCGTCATTCAATTTCGCTAAATACAACAAGTGCTTAAATAACCTTCAAAAACACCCATATATGTTGTCTCAAATGGTACAATTAAGTTTAGCACCTTTCTTTATTTATTTCCACAATAATATTTTTTTACGAGACGAAATAAACGGGAATATTGCGACTTTTACCATATTATGGTTTAACATTTATAAACTGTCTTTGACTAGGGAGCTTATGTAACTTTGAATTCATTATTTATGCAACTTAGGGGTCATTTACCGCATAACAGGAAAGATTGGTTGTAACTTTTCCAACCACTTTATATAATAAAATCGGGCCCAGCACAACGGCGATAAATCATCAGGATGATTGGCCAAAAATGCCAATTAGATTGACAGAACATTAAAAGACGTAGTGCTGTAATATTTTTATTACCAAAGCTGTTGAGAACAGGAGGAATATTTTGAAAATTGTAATAAATGAGGATAGCACACGTAGTGATACAGAAATAATTATCAGTTGTCCTATTCTTAACCCACAACTGGAACGACTTATTTCCCTATTACGGGTTATGGATCTAAAGCTGACCGGGCGGCAGGACGGGCAGACCTTTATTCTTGATGCTGCAAAGGTTCTCTATATTGATACGGTTGATAAGCACACCTTTTTCTACACCCAGGTAGCCTTCTATGAATCGGATCTGCGCTTGTACGAATTGGAGGAAAAATTGACTCCCTATGGTTTTATCCGCGCCAATAAATCTTGTATTATTAACTTTAATCATATCAACACCATTAAGGCCGATCTTGATGGACGACTGCTGATCACGATGAGTAACCAGGAAAAATTATATGTTTCGCGACAATATGCACCAATACTAAAAAAGCGGCTGGAGGGTAAATAAATGGACGGTGATAAAACTTTTAAAATTTTTGTTTTTCTACAGAAGGTTTTTTATTCTTTTGGTGTTTTTGTTATGTTTGTTACCTTGACCACCTTTTTTATACCACCGGCCGAACAATATACCGGGATGCTCTCTTTGGCACCTGCCGGTTTATCGGTAGTCAGTCTGCTTCAGTTTTTCCTGACCGCGCTATGCTGTACTATCCTCCGATCATTATTCGAAACCAATCTGATCTTTAAAAAAATGTCATTTTTA
>JAITWD010000026.1 GCA_031285465.1 Lachnospiraceae bacterium | reverse complement strand
AGCCGGGCGACAGGATATCCCTGGTGCGGAAGCCATCCTGAAGGACCTTTTTAACGGCGGCTTCGATAGCATCTGCTTCCTTGTCAAGGTCAAAGGAATACCGCAGCATCATCGCCGCCGAAAGGATCGTGGCGATGGGATTGGCAACATCTTTGCCCGCAATATCGGGTGCCGCACCGTGGCTGGGTTCGTATAGACCAAACTTGGTTTCATTTAACGAAGCCGATGCCAGCATTCCGATCGAACCGGTGATCATGCTCGCCTCATCGGATAAAATATCGCCGAACATATTCTCGGTCAGGATAACATCGAAAAGGGATGGGTCGCGGACCAACTGCATGGCGCAATTATCCACCAGCATATGATCTAAGGTCACTTCCGGATAATCGGCCGCCACCTCTTCAACCACCGCCCGCCACAAACGGGAGGAGTCTAAAACATTGGCTTTATCCACGCTGGTCACCCGCCGGTCACGCTTCATAGCGATATCAAAGGCTCGGATGGCGATCCGTCTTATCTCCTGCTCATCATAGACCAGTGTGTCGGTCGCCTTACGCACGCCGTTTTCGGTCACGGTGGACCGCTTGCCAAAATAAAGTCCGCCGGTCAGTTCGCGCATGATCATCATATCAAAGCCTTTAGCACTGATCTCACTTTTTAACGGACATGCTTCGACCAGCTCATCATAAAGAACCGCCGGACGCAGATTGGCAAACAGATTGAGCGCCTTACGGATGGCTAACAGGCCGGCCTCCGGACGGCGTTCAGGTGGCAGCTTATACCAGGGCGAGGTGGTCGTATCGCCGCCGATCGAGCCCATCAGTACCGCATCGGCTTCCCGGGCGGTCTTGATCGCTTCATCGGTCAGAGGGATGCCGTGCACATCGATCGAAGCACCACCCATCAAAATATCGGTATAGATAATGGTATGTCCATAAACCTCCGCTATCCGGTTTAACACCTTCTTAGCTTCGGTTACTATCTCTGGTCCGATGCCATCACCGGGTATACAGGCAATTTTAAGTTCCATAGTTGACTTATCCTCCAAATTAATTATCACAATACTTATAATTACTAATACGATTTGTGTGCATAAAGTTCGTAATTCTCCAACGTATTTATGGAGAATTACGAAAAGGCGCATATCTGCGCCTCTCCACCCTTTAATTATTCTGCATCCGGTTTCTCTATCTGGGCGATGGCAGCTTTCTGCATCGGTATACGGCAATTTTTGTTACTGCCAAATTCAACGATCACCGTATCCTCCGCAATATCAATAACCGTCCCATAAAAACCACTGTTGGTCAAAACCGAGTCTCCGATTTCCAATGAAGACAACAGCGCTGCCATTTTTTTGCGCTCCTTCTTCTGGGGACGGATCATCATAAAATAAATGGCACCAAACATCAGGGCAACATATGCGATCATCGTGATCGTCCCGCCTATTCCCGCCGCTCCCGTCGCTTCAGGTGTCGTTGTTAATAATGTAGTCATAAATTAAGTACCTCCTGTCTTAAAAAACATAATACACAAATTTGGGGCTAAAAACAAGTAAAATAAATATATTATGATAAAATTCCCATAAAGCTACACCCACTCAATGATAATTGCTCAGCTTCTCTTTTTTATAGAGGGCAAAGCGACCGCCTTCAATCGCGGTGCGCGCCTCCGCCATCATGGTATTGTAATAATAAAGATTATGGAGGACGCACAGACGCATTCCCAGCATCTCCTTTGCCTTAAGAAGGTGGCGGATATAGGCACGCGAGTAACGACGGCAGGCAGGGCAGGCGCACCCTTCTTCGATCGGCAGATCGTCGGTTTCATAACGGGCATTAAAAAGATTTAGCTTGCCTTTATTAGTATAGAGGTGGCCGTGCCGCCCGTTCCTGGTCGGATAGACACAGTCAAAAAAATCCACGCCCCGTTCGATCGCTTCTAAAATGTTCGCCGGTGTTCCTACCCCCATCAGGTAGGTCGGCTTATCTACCGGCAAATAGGGAATGGTTTCCTCCAATATGTAGTACATCTCCGCATGGCTCTCACCGACCGCCAGGCCACCGATAGCATAACCGTCCAGATCAACCTCCGCCAGCCGCAGGGCATGTTCCCGACGAAGGTCGGCAAACACCGCACCCTGATTGATCCCAAAAAGCATCTGGGCTTTATTGATGGTTGCTTCATTACGGTTATTTTGTGCCATTGCCGTCACACACCGTTCCAGCCAGCGGGTGGTCCGCTGAACCGACCCTTCAACGTAACTCCGCTCGGCCAGAGCGGGCGGGCATTCGTCAAATGCCATCGCGATCGTCGATGCCAGGTTGGACTGGATGCGCATACTTTCCTCCGGTCCCATGAAAATTTTCCGGCCGTCGATGTGGGAATTAAAATATACACCCTCTTCTTTAATTTTGCGCAGCTTGGCCAGGGAAAAGACCTGGAAACCACCCGAATCGGTCAAAATCGGTCGGTCCCAGGACATAAAGCGGTGCAAACCACCCATTTGCCGGACCACCTCATC
>JAITWD010000288.1 GCA_031285465.1 Lachnospiraceae bacterium | reverse complement strand
CCAAAGCAGGGTTTAATCGCGGCCGCCAAATTCACAGTTCGCCTTCCCGGTAAAGCGCGGCGATAATTTCCTCGATGGGCCGCGAACCCGCGTTCATGTCGCGTATGGTAAGGGATTCGCCAAGGGTACGCAGCGCCGCGGAAACGCTTATTACGCCTGTATCAACCTCGTACACAACATGGGCTTCTTTTTGGGAAATAACGCGGACGCCCTCCGGTTCAGGCGGCGTTTCCCCGGCTTCAAAACTAAGCTCCAGCCGGCGCTGCCTGTCGTAGCGCTGCCGCAACGTACCAAGCGGCCCGTCGTAAAGGAGTTTGCCCTTGCCGATAAGAAGGATCCTGTCGGTAAGGGCTTCAATGTCGTCCATGTCGTGCGACGTTAAAATCACCGTAATTTTGCGGTCGCGGTTAAGCCGCCCGATAATGCCGCGCACCGCGAGTTTGGAAACCGCGTCAAGCCCGATAGTCGGCTCGTCAAGGAAAAGCACCTCGGGGTCGTGCAGCAGCGACGCGGCAATCTCGCAGCGCATACGCTGGCCCAGGCTAAGCTGCCGCAGCGGTGTTGGCAAAAGCGGCTCAAGCTCAAGCAGCGCGGAAAGTTCCGCCAGGTTTTCGCGGAAGCGCGTTTTATCCACACGGTAAATATCCGCAAGAAGGTCCATCGAATCCCGCACCGGCACATCCCACCAAAGCTGGGTATGATCAATGGTGGAGCAATTGTCAGAGATATTGAAGAACAGTGGATCAACTATAATGTAGGCATTATGCTGGCTGATATTTTACGTTCCGACAATCGCTTTGAGGTCAGGACATCGAGAAATTCAATCGGCGAGGTGCTGGGTTATAATTCTTCCAGCAGTCTGGCGATGCGTGCCAACCAGGCTAATGCATGGCCGGCTGATTATTTCATCAGTATCCACTGCAATGCCAATCCCAATCCGGATATCAACGGAGCCGAGGTTTACGTTTACCGTTACTACACACAGGCGGAGTATCTTGCGCAGCATATTTTGAATAAGATCGTTCAGATCGTTGGTATTCGGGATAATGGTGTCCGAACCAACCCTTCACTTTATGTCTTGCGTAAAACCACCATGCCGGCCGTCTTAGTGGAACTGGGGTACATGACCAATCCATCCGATCTGACCAAGCTGCTTCAGGATCAGGGAGCCTATGCCTATGCGATCTATATGGGACTATTGGAGTATTTTGGGTTTGTTCCACTCAACTAAATAGCATACTGCATATGGAATTATCAGAAAAGACGATAGATAATAGCTATCGTCTTTTCTCATGGTTTTGATGGAAAATTATTCTCGGACTCTCATCAGTGGTAAACTAGCATAGAAAAAATTATTCCCGCGTTTTAACCCGGCGATAAAGTAGAAGTCCGATGATAAGTAGTACTAGTAGATTACCGGTGATGATCAGCCATCCGCTCGTAGTGGTGGCCATGTCGCGGATAAAAAAGCTTATTTGCTGACCATATGTATAACGGGAAAATCGTTCAATATCCTGGTTAAAGGAAGCCAGCATAGGAACAAAGGCAAAAATCATTCCACAGGGCATGGCAATGGCAGTCGCTGCCGACATATTCCGCGCCTTAAGTCCCAAACACATTCCAAAAACGGTGGAAACAAGGCAACCGCCCATCAGACTGCTCATAAAAACCAAGCCGTTTTCCATGATCAACCGATCAATAAAGAGAAAGGTAGCTCCGGTCAGCATGGTGATAACTAAAATAAAACCACCAATAGCAATAAGATATTCTGTCATGGTCACATTGGACATGATCAGTATCCGCAGGGTGTTTTTTTCTTTTTCTTCGGCAATAACACTGGCAGCGGCCTCCAAAGGGGCAAAGACACAATGCATCGTTGCAAAGATAGAAATAAAGAAGAGTGGTCCGCCCATCTCACTGGTCGGAAGAGCCTTGGTCATGACCACGCCAAGAAGGGGGAAAATAAAGAAAAGTACCAATACCTGAAGATTTTTCAGGGTATCCTTGATTTGTTTTATAAATAATGCAGTGATATTTCTAAAGTAAAAGCGTTTCATAGGGTAATCCTCCAAAAGAAAATATTTGAGTTTTTTACTAATCTTCGAGTCCGCGACCGGTTAAGTGGATAAAGACCTTTTCCAGAGTCGGTTCGGATGAGTGAATGGATTCGATCTGATCAGAAGCAAACAGCTGCGCGATCAAATCGGCGTTATCGGGCTCATTTTTAAGCGACTGCACTTGACCATCTTTTAATAGTATGGTGATCTGATTATCACGGTTGTACCTTCGACAAAGTTCTTCCGGCTCACCATACTCAACGATCACGCCATTATTTAGCAGTGCGACGTGATCACATAGTTTATGCGCCTCTTCCATATTGTGGGTGGTCAAAAAGATGGTCACCCCCTGCTTCTTTAAATCGGTCAGCAGATCATGGATTTTTCTGGTGGTAACCGGGTCGAGTCCACTGGTCGGTTCATCAAGAAATAGAATTCGCGGTGAATGAAGGATTGCCCGGGCGAGAACCAGGCGCTGTGTCATCCCCCTAGATAGTTTTCCGGCGCAATCCGTACCGCGACTCAATCCGACAAAATCCAGTGCTTGAGCGACTTTTTTTCGGTCAACCCCGTGAATGCGGGCAAAAAGTCGCAGGTTATCATTGCATGAAAGACGGTCATAGATACCACAGTTATCCAACTGCATTCCGATGTGATCATAGACGTCTCGTCCCAACATCCGACAGGTCTGGTTCATTATCTTTGCCTCACCATCATAGCTAAGCTGACCGGTCAGAATCTTTATCAAGGTGGTTTTCCCCGCACCTGATGGACCAAGTAGGCCAAAAATCTCCCCCTCCTTAACCGTAACCGAAACTTCGTTAAGAACCGCTTTGGTGCGAAATACTTTAGATAGTTTTTCAATGTAAATAATATTATTTTCGGCAGTGTAATCTTTTTTAGCCGCTATTTCCTGGTAACTACTGCTACTCATCATTTTTTTCCACCTTTCTGTCATTAAAATCATGAAGGATTTTTTCGTATTGCTTGCTTTCGTACCTGGTTTTTAAAATCATCACCACAATACCGCCGATGGTAAAAGTGGTAAAGGTTATTGCTAATCCGATCCACCCCATCCACTGGCCGTTTTTTGGAAACCAATCAAATAAAACGACCATTATTGAGGTAGTAATAAAAATGCTGATGACC
>JAITWD010000285.1 GCA_031285465.1 Lachnospiraceae bacterium | reverse complement strand
AATTATTGAGCATTCTTTGCGGCGGGCAGACAATGTAGTCTGGCAGGAAACCGATGTTACCCGTGCGATCAGGGCGGAGCATATGAATCAACGGCCGGTTACCATCTGGTTTACTGGTCTTTCCGGTTTGGGTAAATCTACTCTTGCCAATGCTGTGGAAAAGCGATTAAGCCTTATGGGTAAACACACAATGTTATTGGACGGTGATAATATCCGCATGGGACTGAATCGTAACCTGGGCTTTACAGAAACCGATCGTGTTGAGAATATCCGTCGAATTGCGGAGGTGGCACGACTTATGAATGATGCCGGCCTGATAGTTCTGACTGCCTTTATATCCCCCTATCGAAGTGATCGGGAAGGGGCAGCAGATATTATTGGGCAGGGAGATTTTTTTGAGATTTATGTCAGTACTCCGCTGATTGAATGTGAACAGCGTGATATAAAGGGGCTATACAAGAAAGCACGAAAAGGTGAAATACCAAATTTCACGGGTATTTCCAGTCCTTATGAACAACCAGTAAATCCTTGGCTTACCATTGACACTAGTAAAGAAAACGTTGATGAGTGTGTCGATCGGATTATGGTGGCATTAGATAAGCTCCAGGGGATTAATTAAATAAAAAAGCATAAAAAAGTATGGAATAAAAGGAAAAAGAAATGATGAAAAAATTCGGAAAAATGAAGATGATCAAAAAGACGGTGGTCAGCTTGGGGGTAGTAATAGTAGCATTACTTATCGGTTGTGGCAAAAGCAACGAAGGGGTGGTTAGAATTGCCTATTTTCCCAACATAACCCACTCACAGGCATTGGTGATGAAAAATCAAGGCTCGTTAGAGCAGGCTTTAGGTGAAGCGCATGAGGTAGAATGGGTCTCGTTTAATGCCGGACCGGCTGAAGTAGAGGCTATTTTTGCCGGAGAGATCGATATGGGTTATATTGGTCCCATTCCGGCGATAAGCGCCAATGTACAGTCACAAGGTGATGTTCAGATTATTGCCGGTGCCGCCGATGCTGGTGCTGTTTTAGCAGTGCGCTCCGATGCAGGGATTGATAATGCTGGGGATCTGGATGGAAAGACGGTGGCCATTCCCCAATTGGGTAATACTCAACACCTGTCATTGCTGAATCTTCTCACTGAAAATGGGTTGCAGGTGTCAGACAAAGGCGGTAGTGTAAAGGTGGTTGCGGCAGCGAATGCCGATATTGTTAACTTGATGCAACAGGGGAATATCGATGCGGCATTGGTGCCCGAACCATGGGGAACGATCCTGGAAGAACAGGTTGATGCTGAGATTTTACTGGATTATGATGAAGTGTGGCTTGATGGAAACTATCCGGTGGCGGTGGTGATCGCCAATAAGGACTTTTTAGAAGAAAATGCCGAGGTAGTGGAAGAGTTCTTACGACTTCATCAGGAGGCAACCCTATACATTAATGAGAATAAAAAGGAAGCAGCGGCCATCGTTAATCAGGAAATAGCAGCGGTGACCGGTAAGGCGATTGATGAAACGATTCTTGATAAGGCCTTCTCAAGGGTAATCGTAACCGATGTATTGGCAGAGGACGCATTGTGGGCTTTTGCGCAGATCGATCTAAATGAAGGATTTATTACCAAGCTCCCCGATGACAGTCTGATAAGACCTTAATATGGGCTAGTTGCAGGAGGACTTTGAAGGCATCATGTGGTATAAAAAAGCAAGGACTATTTAGTGGGAGAGGTGTCGATGATACTGGAAATTGACCGGGTTAGTAAGCGATTTGATAATTCGGATAAAGAGGCGGTAAATAATGTTAGTCTGACCATAAATGAAGGGGAGTTTATCTGTTTGGTTGGTCCGTCAGGTTGTGGAAAATCCACGTTGCTTAATATGATTGCCGGATTGGAGCGACCAACCGCCGGTGAAATACGATTGGCGGGAGAGAAGATCACTGGTCCGGGTGCCGATCGGGTGGTAATGTTTCAAGATGCCGCTTTATTTCCGTGGCTGAATGTCTTGGATAATGTCACATTCGGACTGCGCCTTATGAAAAAGGATAAGGTTGAATGCAATCGAATAGCAATGAACTATCTTAAAATGGTAAAATTAACAAAATTTGCCCATTATCGGGTGCATGAACTGTCCGGAGGGATGAAGCAACGGGTGGCATTGGCCCGGGCACTGGCAATGGACAGCGCAATATTGTTGATGGATGAACCCTTTTCGGCGTTGGATAAACAGACCATTAATAAATTGAGGGATGAGGTAGCGCAGATATGGGAGGAGACCCGCAAAACCATCGTAATGGTTACCCACAGTGTTGAAGAAGCCCTCTTTTTTGGTGATCGCGTGGTGGTTATGTCGGCCCATCCCGGTGAAATCAGAGAAATACTTACAATTGATCTGCCTCGTCCCCGTCCGATAGACAGTGCATCATTTGTCTCCTATCGTAAAACTATCTTAGAGGAGGTACGAAAGGAGGTGGATCGCAGTGAACAAGCGGAGTTTGGTGGTCAGTAAGGCGAGTAATACCGGAAAAACCCTGTTATTTTATCTGGTGCTGATTGTCATATGGGAAGTAGCTTATCTGATCGGAACGCAGTGGCTGGGGGTATGGAAAAGTTATGCTTTTCCGGAGCCGTTAGGGGTACTGCGTGCAGGCATGAGGATGGCCGCAGACGGGTCGTTATGGTATGCAGTGGCTTACAGTGGCATTCGGGCAGCGGTTGGATTTCTACTATCTGCGATCATTGGGATTGGCTTTGGGATTATTTTAAGTGTTGGTAAAAAAAATATTGCTCATTACTTGCGTCCCTTCTTAATGGGGATCCAGACATTACCTAGTGTTTGTTGGGTACCGTTTGCAATTCTGTGGTTTGGGCTGGATGAACAGGCGATTATTTTTGTGGTGATCATGGGCGCTTCCTTCAGTATTACGCTGTCGGTGGACAGTGCCATCCGTAATGTTAATCCGCTATTGATCAGAGCGGCTCGCACGATGGGGGCGGAAGGAAGGACACTGTATACTAAAGTGATCGTTCCGGCGGGTTTACCGGCTTTTATCGCCGGTTTGCGCCAGGGGTGGTCGTTTGCCTGGCGAGCATTGATGGCAGGGGAGGTCATGAGCTCCACGATTGGGTTGGGGCATTCGCTGATGATGGGACGGGATCTGGCTGATATTAACCAGGTAATGCTGGTGATGCTGGTGATCGTGTTGTTGGGGATAATAATTGACCGGGGGGTCATTTCACAAGTGGAAACTAAGGTACTAAAGAGCCGTGGTTTGTAATCGGAGTGACATTATCTTGATGTAAGTTATAATTTACATGTGTCTGATCGCAACAAAAAATAAGAGCGAAAGAAGGGGTTGGAGACAAGAATAATGAATAATATAAACCTCTCTATAATTATACCACATTATAATTCGCCGGATTATTTGGAACGGCTACTTAGGAGTATTCCACAAAGAGATGATCTGCAGGTTATTGTGGTCGATGATCGTAGTACCGAGCGGCTGACCGAATACGAAAGCTGTCAGCAACGGTTTTCCCAAGCAGGGGTAATTTTTTTGCGGAACGAAGGAATTAAAGGGGCGGGTGCAAGTAGAAATATTGGTCTGCTTCATGCTGTCGGCAAATGGTTGATCTTTGCGGATGCGGATGATTACTTTCTTGAGGGCTTTTATGAAATGGTCAGTCATTATTTTAATGATAAAGCCGATATGGTTTACTTTCCCCCCACCAGCTGTGAGGAGACCACCGGTCGGGAAGGCAATCGACACTGGGAAACAGCGGGCAGAATTGAAGCATATCGTCTTAATAAGACACATGATAATGAATTAAAGATGAGATATAAAATAGTGGGTCCATGGTCTAGGATCATTAGAAGAGAAATGGTAAACCGAAATAGTATTAAATTTGATGAGGTAATGCATTCTAATGATGTAATGTTCTCGGTTAAGGTGGCCTTTTATAGTAAACATGTGTCAGCATCCGCGGCGATAATTTACTGTATATCATGTAATGGAACTTCGCTCACAACCAATACTAGTAAAGCGGTATACAAACAGCGGATAAATGTTTGGTTGGAATACTATCTCTTTTTACGCAACCATTTATCCCATAAGGAGTTTATGATTTTAGATTTGCACGGTGCAGGAAGGATCATGACCGGGATTAAAAATAAGGTTGGAATAAAATTAGTGTGGAAGACTATAGCTGAAATGAGGAAGAATAGGGTTGCTCTCGTACCACACGGATTTTTAAAACCGGTAAATTGGCAAGAGCGAATATATTTTCATCTAAGAAAAAAGCGGTTGGGAGCAGGGCAAAGATGAGCTATGTGGAACCGTTTATAGAATAAGTCATTAAGAAATTTTGCTACATTATGTTACTCTACAATCGGTTACTACACTGATCAGCTTTAGTCCGTCACAAATATATAATATCACGGGAAGTACAAAATTATTTATGATAAAATCGCTTCTCACCCTTTCGAACATTACGATGTACTAAAAGCCATTTTTTGATCAATTTCAAATTAAAAAACTTTTTAGGAATAATATGGATATGGTAGTGCTTGAATTTTATGATGGTTTGCAAAACCACCTTGACCCCCACCCCGGTTTCGATGCCCTCAATAATTCTTCCGCCACCAAACAAATCCAATAAATTAAAGTCTTCACGGCACAAATGTTTTTTCATGAATAAATATCGCTTTATCCAGATATCACAACGATTGCAATAAGCAGTCACATTGATATTAGAAGTTAAGGAAGAGTCATTGCGCATAATACAATAGATAGTGTCAGGGGACACTGTAATTGAGCGGCTATGATAAGCAGCTTTGATAGAAAACATAACGTCATTAGAGTGCATTACCTTATCAAAGCGAATATGATGCTGTTGGATCATGTCTCTTCGGATCAACTTTGACCAAGGACCGACCAACCGATATTTCAAATTCAACTCATTTTCTCTATTGGCATTATTTCGATAGTCTTCCATTCGTTTAGAGTATTCCAAATGACGGACACTTTTGTATCCACTGCCTTCTTCCTGACTGGTAGGGGGGAAATAGACAATGTCTTCTTCAGCATCAAAGTACTGCTGCACAATTTCGAAAAAATCACCTATAAAATAGTCATCGGCATCGGAAAAAAGTAGCCATTTTCCACGAGCGTGGGTAATGCCGACATTGCGACTGTTACCGCCACCTTTTACCCCCTCATTGGTGAAAAAAAGAACTCCTTGTGCAGAATAGGCGGCTTTGCACTCTTCAAATTCATCCAGCCGCAAGGTGCTTTTATCGTCTACCACAATAACTTGGATGCCTTTATCCATAGGGATAGAATTTAATAAGCGTTTTAGGTAATGGGGCGCATTAAAATGAGGTATTATTATTGATAGGTTTATCATTCATTGTCCTTTACAATTTTTTATAGCACTTCTGTTAGAAATATAAGTCATTATCGTATACCTGTCTATACATACATGCCCTAAATACCATATATGGGTATTAAATTTCAAAACATTATGCATTGCGTAGAGGTTAATCAAGGGAGTCGTCGGTCGGATAATTTGGGTCCGTCATTGTTTTACTAATCATGATACATCATGTGGATTTGTCGGCAGAATTACCTAAAAAAAACGGTGACGTTTATAGCAAAGGACACCGGTTTTCAATAATTAATAATATCACTTTTTTATAAGTAGTCAGTTCATAATGTGTTAATAGTGGAGACAGCAGGGCTCGAACCTGTGACCTCTCGCGTGTGAAGCGAACGCTCTCCCAGCTGAGCTATGCCTCCAAAATATTATAAAGTGTTAAAGATGGAATAATTAAATGGACCCGAAGAGATTCGAACTCTCGACCTCCGCATTGCGAACGCGGCGCTCTCCCAACTAAGCCACGGGCCCTCAACCATTCACAAATCACGCAAATAAAGGTGTTTCAATTGATATAATAAAGGGAAAAGCGAAAATTGTCAATAATATTTTACGGTTTTTCAATACTATCGTATTCGTGTTTGCGGACGCGATATTGGATGTCCTCGACAATTTTACGATTGGTAGCGATGACATCAGCCACCATCCCAATTACCACGGTGATAAAGCTGATAATTAAGAGGGTACATGCCAGTATCAAGGACTGGACATGACCTTCCCCACGGCCGGTAAAATAAAAATACAGGAAACGAGCTGCCACCCCGGCGCCAACCAAGGCAGGAGCGGTTGCAACCAGGCTGAAGCAGTATAAGGGTTTGTACCACATCAGCGCCCGGAGGATAGTAAGCATAGACTTCTTTACATATCGCCACATACTGTTAAATAGTCGTGACTCGCGCAATTCAGGATTAGTGCGGATGGGCACACTGGTAATGGCCATTTTATTACGGCCGGCCTGTACGATGGTTTCTAAGGTGTAGGTATAATCATTGATGACATTGATCCCCATAGCAGCCTCGCGACTATATGCGCGAAAACCGCTTGGCGCATCGGGAATGTCGGTGTGGGAGGCTTTACGTACTACCCAACTGCCCAGCCGTTGTAATAATTTTTTGATAAAAGAAAAATGAGCAGTTTGCTCAATCGGACGGGCGCCGACAACTATATCGGCCTGTCCTGCCAAAATCGGAGCGATCAATTTCGCAATATCGTCGCCCACGTACTGATTGTCGGCGTCGGTATTGACAATGATATCAGCACCATTTCGTAGTCCGGCATCTAATCCGGCCATAAAACCACGCGCCAGTCCCTTATTGCGTTTAAAGTTCACAATATGATGAACCCCCCAGGCCTTTGCAACCGCTACCGTATCGTCTTTACTCCCGTCGTTGATGATAAGGTATTCAATCTCATCAATTCCTTCCAGTTTTTTCGGAAGATCGTTCAGGGTTATTTCTAATGTTTCTGCTTCGTTATAACAAGGTATCTGAATGATAAGTTTCATCGATGGATCCGCTCCTTTTTCTTTTTCAAGCAGAGTAGTTTATCTCTATCGCTAGTTTTTTCGCTTTGATATATACAGTATCGACCTGTTTTCGATAATAAATTATTTATTATATCAAATAATTTATTTGTCAAGTAAAGAGAGGCCGGTTGATAGTTCGATATGAAGCTGATTTATAGCTTGGCTCAATCACTGATCAGTTGGCTGATCTGTTCTGCCATCCGTTCCCAAGAAAATTCGGTGGCGGTTTCACGGATTTTTTCGGTAAATTGATCACGCATATTTTCTGTGAAAAAGCGGATGACCGCTTGAGCGATCGCTGCTGGGTCGGCCGGCTCGACAACTAATCCGGTCTGACCGTCCCTGACAACATCGGGTAAACCGCCAACCCGCGTGACCACCACCGGCTTTTCAAAGCCGTAGGCAATCTGAACGATACCGCTTTGGGTAGCGGTTTCGTAAGGGAGGACGATCAAATCGGCAGCAGTAAAATATTGTTCAATTTCCTCATCCGGAATATATCCATCCACAATCCGAACACGATCGGTAATATCCAGCCGTTCCATCATTTGCGTATAAACTGCTTTATCGCCAGCGAAGTCACCGACCACCCATAGTTGTATTGCAGGTATTTGCGCTTTGATTGCGGGTAAAGCCGCTAATAGATGCTTTAAGCCTTTATATTCACGAACAAAACCAAAAAAAAGCAACATCGGGATATCACCACCCATGCCTATGTTAAGTCGCCCATCCGACCGGCTCATATTGGTTAATTTAAAAGCATTGTAGGTTGGATGAGGATTAAGCCGATAGTGCGCATCGGGGATCAGCGATAGAAGATCATTTTCATCCTGATGTGATTGAACAATGAAACGATCACCTTGGCGTAGAACCAGCTTGGTTAAAAAACGGTCCAAAGGAAAACGTTCATGAGGAAAAATGTTATGGCAAATAAAAATGATCTTAGAGTGGCGTAGTAATCGACACAATAAATAGTAGCATGGTGCAAAATACGGATGCCACCACTGGATCACGATTGCAGCAGCCTTGTCTTTGCGTAACCTAAACGCCGACCGGATCCAGTTGAAAGGATTGGCGGTGTGGATTAGATAGTTGGTATTGTCAATCTTAAAACGGTCACTGCTGTGATCGGTCTGTTTTCGCTTAAACAGGAAACGTGGATACAAGAATTTATAGGAAATCATTGATACCCGATAGTTCGCTGAAAGGGCCCGATAGAGTAAAGCACTGTGGTGTGCAATTCCGCCAGTATAGGGGTATACCGGACCGATCAAAGTTATTTTCTGTGTATTTTCGGTTTCATTCATCCGGTTTGCTCCTCGAAATAAATAATTGCTTAGTGTTTACTATTATGATTGTGCACTTTATATATTCCGATTTTATCAAAGCCCCCTTGAAAAGGCAAGGATTAGTTATTAGTGTGACAGTAAGTCCGCGTTCGAAACAGTGATATAGTAGTTTTGTCAAAAATTATTATTGTCGTAATTACTATTTTGGTGTATACTCATAGCATGGTATGAGTGTAAAATTCGATTCTTAGTCAAGGTGAACTTAAAATACTCCAATTTATCAAAATTTTTAGGGATAATTATATATTGAGGGGGGCTAATCATGCAAAATAATTTGTTGAGGCCATTTTCTGAATTTCTTTATAAAATATCTAATAATATGATTATTAATGCAGTCAGGAAGGGGCTAATATGCATGTTGCCCCTTTTTTTGATCGGGGCAGTGGCGGAATTGTTTGCCAGTATTCCGGCCGATTGGTATGTTGAATTTATGGACAGCACCTTCGGTGACGATTGGGTTAATTTTTTGGCGGTCATTCGGCAAGGCACCTTTCGCATGGTATCGGTAGGCGCATTAATTGCTATCAGTTATTTTTTGGCTAAAGAGAAAAATATTAAGCGCCCTGGTCAGGTTAATATTGTGGTGGTACTTTTAGTGGTGGTCAGTTGTTTCTTTATTATGCAGAATGTGTCGGAGGGGTCACTTTCCTACAATGATCTTGGTCAGAGCAACTTGCTGATCACGATAGTAATAAGTGTTGTTGCAACTTCGCTGTTTTATTTTTTTAGCGATCACAAATTGTTTAAGGCCAAACTATTTACCGACGATGCCGATATTTTGTTCACGCAGGTTCTCTATGTGTTGGAGCCGGCGGTATGGACTACTTTGTTTTTCTCGATCATAAAAGCTGTGCTGATGCATTTTGATATTACCAACCTTAATAACTTTATTTATGAGAGCCTCAGCCAATCAATTTTGCCACAGGAGCCCAATCTGATGTCGGCGATTTTTTATACGCTGTGTCTCAGCTTTTTCTGGTTTTTGGGTGTTCATGGGACAGCGGTGATGCTCAACATTCTGTTGCGTCAGTGGATTCCCCAGATGGGCGACAACATGGATATGGTGGCGGCTGGTTTAACGCCGACCAATGTGCTGAATGACGGATTTTTTGATGTTTTTATTTCGTTAGGAGGCAGCGGGGCAATCCTGTGCCTGATCATTGCATTACTGATCAAGGCACGGAAGACCAATTCAAATAAAATCGCCCGGTTTTCTTTGCCGATGGCATTTTTTAATATTAGTGAGTCACTGGTATATGGTTTGCCCATCGTTTTTAATCCGTTATACTTAATCCCGTTCCTGTTTGTACCGGTAGTATTGGTACTTATCAGTTGGGCATGCATGAGTATCGGTTTGGTGCCGGTACCATCATTCCGTGTGCATTGGACGACACCAATCCTGATCAGTGGCTTTCAGTCGACC
>JAITWD010000278.1 GCA_031285465.1 Lachnospiraceae bacterium | reverse complement strand
GGCACCCGTTCCGGTGACCTTGATCCGGCGATCATCGAATATCTCATGGAAAAGGAAAATAAGACCGCAAAGGACATCGTGGAGATACTCAATAAGCGCTCCGGAATGGTCGGACTGCAAAAAGGCGGTTCGTCCGATTTTCGGGATGTCCTGGCCGACTATCAGCAGAATAAACCGGAAGCGGTACGTACCCTTGATGCCTACATCTATCGCATCGCCAAGTATATCGGGGCTTATACCGCCGCTATGAATGGCGTAGATGTAATTTGTTTTACTGCGGGAATTGGCGAAAACAGTGGATTTGTCCGTGAAGCGGTTTGTAAATATCTTGGTTTTATGGGCGTTAAGCTGGATGCCGGTGCCAATGCCCTCCGTGGTGACGACACTATCATCTCGACGCCCGATAGCCCGGTTACGGTCATGTCTATTCCCACCAATGAAGAGTTGATGATCGCGCGCGATACAAAAGCGGTCGTGGAAAACAAGGGATAGTCATAAAAAAGGAGAGATCCATAAAAAATGCAGTCATCAAAAAATATGCTCATAAAAGACAAGATGACCGTTAAAAAAAGATTGACATTAAAGTAAAGATAAACATAAAAGAAAAGATAAGCATCCCCAAAATACTAATTTGCAATAAAAAGGCTGAAAGGCTGTCGCCCTGACAATGGTTTTATACAAAGGTGCGACAGCTTTTTTTGACTGAATAGCAGGAAAATGTATAAAATATTGTATATTTTGCTAATATAAATGGTATAATATGGGAAATGTGGTATAATGAATTAATATTAGCACATACAGTGCCAGGAAAATACAGTCAGTATCTGGATAGATATGGAAATGACATTTATACTATATAACAGAGAAGACACCAGGAGAGATACGAAGGGCTCGTCAAATGCATATCTAATAATTTAATGGCGCACAAGCGGATGAAATCTTTATTTAGAGGAGAAACTTTATGGGATTTGAGAGTATTGGAATTAAAATCAGAGAGAAGCGGGATGCAATGAGCTTACGCCAGGAAGATTTAGCGGAGAAGGCTAATCTGAGCGTAGATTTCATCAGTAAGATCGAGCGTGGCGAACGTTTTCCAAAGTTGCAGAATTTTGTAATGCTGTTAAATGAATTGGATGCGTCAGCCGATGAAATACTTGCCGATGTGTTGGATAAGGGGTATATTACCCGCTCATCTTATTACGTGGAGCAGATCGCGACTCTGCCCAAGGAAGAACAGGAACGGATTTTTGCGGTATTGGAGGCACTCTTAAAGGATCGCAGATAGAGGGGATGGAATTTGCGGTGGAGGCACTTATAAAGATCGCTAATAGAGGAAGATGAAATTTACAATGAGATCCGCTCATTGAAATTTCCTAAAGTAGGTTTAAAGAGAAAAAATAAAAGCGGTGAACTGTAAACAGTTCACCGCTTTAGTTTATATCATAGGAAAAGTGAGCGCACGAGCGCACTTTTGTTCTAAGTGCTGATTAATTAACCGAGACGTTTCTCCAAAGCGGCTAATTGATCCTTCATGGTCTGCGGCAGACGATCGCCAAACTTGCCATAGAATTCTTTAACGCCGGCAACATCTTCTTTCCACAGTGCGGTATCAACATTGAGCAGATCCTTAACTACATCAACGGTGATGCCATCACCTTCCAAACCTTCGATATTGATATCTTCCGGCTTAGGCTCAAAACCGATCGGTGTTTCAACAGCAGCGGCATTGTCATCCGCACGCTCGATGATCCAGTCAAGGACACGCATGTTGTCGCCATAACCAGGCCAGATGAATTTGCCGTCTTCGTTGGTACGGAACCAGTTAACATTGAAGATCTTCGGAGCTTTGTCGCCCAGATCTTTACCCATGTCAATCCAGTGTTGCCAGTAGTCACCCATATTGTATCCACAGAACGGTAACATAGCCATCGGGTCACGACGAACCTGTCCAACAGCACCGGCAGCAGCAGCAGTGGTCTCACTGGCCATTACCGAACCGACGAATACACCATGATCCCAATCAAATGCTTGATATACAAGGGGAGCGGTCTTGGCACGGCGTCCGCCGAAGATCATTGCGGAGATGGGCACACCTTCCGGATTGTCAAATTCGGTGGAGATACAAGGACAGTTGCGGGCCGGAGCGGTAAAACGGGAGTTGGGATGAGCCAGATTATTGCCGGCTTCCTTGAACTCTTTACCGTTAACCTTAGCGCCCTTCCACTCGGTGGCATTGGCAGGGGGATTCTTATCAAGGCCTTCCCACCAAACGGTCAGATCATCATTATTTAAAGCAACATTGGTGAAAATGGTATTCTTGCGGGTACTTTCAAGTGCATTGAAGTTGGACTTGGCATTGGTTCCGGGTGCAACACCGAAGAAACCATTTTCCGGGTTGATGGCGTATAAACGGCCGTCTTTACCCTTCTTGAGCCAGGCGATATCATCACCGACCGTCCAAACCTTATATCCCTTGCTGGAGTAACCTTCGGGGGGGATAAGCATTGCGAGGTTGGTCTTGCCACAGGCAGACGGGAAGGCAGCGGTCACATATTTGATCTCGCCGTTGGGTTTTTCAATCCCTAAGATCAGCATATGTTCAGCCATCCAGCCTTCGTTTTTACCTTGGAAGGAAGCGATACGCAGTGCAAAACATTTCTTACCTAACAATACGTTACCGCCGTAACCGGAGTTGATCGACCAGATGGTATTGTCTTCAGGGAAATGAACAATATAGCGCTTTTCAGCATCAATATCGGCCTTGGAGTGCAGACCGCGAACGAAGTCGTTAGAGGTATCACCTAAGTTTTTGAAGGCATCGACGCCGATACGGGTCATGATTTCCATATTAAGGACAACATAGATCGAATCGGTTAATTCCACACCAACCTTAGCCAGATCGGAACCGATCGGTCCCATGGAATAAGGGATGACATACATGGTCCGGCCGCTCATAACGCCGTCGAACATCGGGGTCAGCTTGTTGTACATTTCCTGAGGATCACACCAGTTGTTGGTCGGGCCGGCATCTTCCTTATTTTTGCAGCAAATAAAGGTTCTATCTTCCACACGGGCAACGTCGTTAACGGCGGTTTGATGATAGTAACATCCGGGAAGTTTCTCCTGATTGAGGGCAATGATCTCACCGTTATTCAGTGATTCCTTACGAAGGGCCTCTAATTGTTCTTCGCTACCGTCAATCCAGACAACCTTGTCCGGCTTGGTGAGCGCTTGCATTTCTTCTACCCATTTAATGACATTGGGATTTTTGGTCAGTTCTGCCATAGATTTCATCTCCTTTTATAATCAATTAATATTGAATAATTCCTTAATGTATAATGATAAACCATTTTAAGGGAGGGGTCAATAGAAAATGGGAATAAATCGGTGACAAAAATCTTAAAGAATCTTAAAGAAAAATTAAAAAGCCATTGATTTTTTGGTGAAAAATGGATACAGTATATACAGTTGCCCAATGAAATAGTTAAAAATTGAAAACAAGTGCAAAAGAATAGCGAAAGAAACGAGGTTGCCTTTATGACGGATGTAGTACAAGAATTATTAAGGAGTTTTATCGAGCCGAGTCTGACCGACTGGGCTAAGTGGATCGCGATGTGGGTGATCGGTGGGATCCTGATCTATCTGGCGGTGAAGAAGGACATGGAGCCGGCGTTATTGTTGCCGATGGGCTTCGGTGCGATCCTGGTCAATCTGCCCTTTTCGGGTGCGGTTTCCCAGATGGTCAACGGGGTGATCGAGGTGGGTCCGCTGGACGAGCTGTTCAATGCTGGTATTGCCAATGAGCTATTCCCGTTGCTTCTATTTATCGGTATCGGAGCGATGATTGATTTCGGGCCGTTATTGTCCAATCCCAAGTTGTTTTTCTTCGGGGCGGCAGCACAGTTTGGTATTTTCCTGACCTTATGTCTGGCGGTTTTGTTCGGCTTCGATTTAAAGGATGCAGCGTCCATCGGTATTATCGGCGCGGCAGACGGACCGACAGCGATCTATGTGTCACAGTTTCTTGATTCCGCGTATGCCCCGGCGATTTTGGTGGCGGCCTACTCCTATATGGCGTTGGTGCCGATCATTCAGCCGCCGGTTATCCGTTTGATCACTACCAAGGAAGAGCGGCGCATCCATATGCCCAATACCGCTAAGAATGTTTCTAAGACCATGCGGATCATCTTTCCCATTCTGGTTACGGTTATTGCCGGAGTATTCGCCCCCAAGTCGGTGGCGCTGGTGGGCTTTTTGATGTTTGGTAATCTGATCAGGGAGTGTGGGGTGCTGGCTTCACTTTCCGATACAGCGCAGAATTCCTTTGCCAATACCATCACCTTACTGCTGGGCTTTACCATTTCGGTCAAGCTGCAGGCGGCGACCTTTTTACAGTGGCAGACCATCCTTATCATGGGTCTGGGTCTGTTCGCCTTTATCTTTGATACCATTGGCGGGGTTCTCTTAGGAAAGTTATTTAATCTCTTTAGTAAGACCAAGATCAATCCGATGATCGGAGCCGCCGGTATTTCCGCCTTTCCGATGTCAGCGCGCGTGGTGCATAAGATGGGGCTGCAA
>JAITWD010000255.1 GCA_031285465.1 Lachnospiraceae bacterium | reverse complement strand
CCCAAGACCGACCTGCTGCGGCGCAACCGCAGAGCCATTAATTGAAATAGTATTATACTGACGGACACTCTGCTGTACAATTTGCCTGGTATATCCGGCAGTGTCCACATTAGACATATTATGCGCTGTGGTATTCAGCGCATTCTGACTTGTTTGTAAACCTGATGATCCTACGTATAGGCTTCCCATCAATGACATAATATCACCTCAATAATCACAAGAGTTATTGTCTGGCATCAAATCGTTTGGTGCCGGTGCCAAGGGAATTACCTGCACTATGAGCACCACGATTATAGTTGGCTGTTTCCGGCGAAGCCTTCATAGCCTGCAATATATTCATGTCGAACTCCACCATCTCAAGCGCATTGCGGATCAGTTGGCTGTTCTGCTCATTCACCTTAACCACCCGGTGAACCACCGAACTTAATCGATCATAAACCGCTGCCAGTTTTTGTTGCTCCGATGGTCGCGAATGTAGAAAATCGACAATGGCCATCAAAGTTAATTCATTAACATCCTTGTTGATTACGTTGGCAACATCCTTCATCGTAACTTGAAAAGACTGATCAAGACGATTGATTTTGCTAACAACGATCTGCTCTTCATCCGTGACCAGAGCTAATTTTTCCAGGTCACCGGCAACGATGACCGGTGTTTTCTTTGTGGATAATCCCAGCAAGCTCTCATATTCTGTACTTATATTTTCCAAAATATCAATCAAGTTCTCGATCAAACTTGCCACGGGATTACCTCATTTCCGCATACTTTTCTAACATCTTATCAGCAAAACTCTCCGCGCTCACTTCATAAGTTCCGTTTTTAATACGTTCCTTTATGGAGGCGACGAGATCTTCTCTAACGTCGGGAGTGTTTTTTACCGCTTGTTTGGCAACGGTGATATCTTTGCCAATGCCCGAAATCTGTACCTTGTCAGCTCTGGATACATTAGATACACTTTCCGTCTTTCCGGTATAAGTAGTTTTATATGCCTGCTGCACTTGATTATAAGCTTCTATACGCATATGTGAACTCCTTTCTTCATCCTTGAAATGCTTACGAATGAATCTCAATTGTAATTTTATACAGTTAATATCGGCAGTTTCATGAAAGACTTTAGGGTTTAGTCTGAAGTTTATGAAATACTTTTCCCCACGCCTTGTAAATAACAAATCCAAATACTGTTCCTGCAACATTGGTAAGTAAATCATCGGTTTGGAACATGCCACACTCCAAAATATATTGTGCACTTTCGATTGTCAGGCTGGCGAACAAACCAATACTAAGGCAAACAAAAAAATTACGCGCCGGCCACCAGACTATGGGAAGAAGAAATCCCAACGGCATTAACATTATAATGTTTTCAACGATAAATATCAATGGCTGTCGCTCCATGGAAAAAGTTTCCATTAAACCAAGATTGACAACGGCTATAGTTCCGGGCGTCCGTGAAAGCACCGTAATGCCCGCCACCGCATAGCCATAAATCGAAAGAAGCACTACTACCACCATTTTTAATAGAACCGAAAAAAGATGACCTACACGTGATCGATTTGGCGCACGATGATCACATATATACACCACAAAAAAATAAAGAGCCGCCATGATCACCCCCAGATAAAAACCATTGTCAAAGTAATCACTGCCATATTCAACTATATCGGTATAAATTGCTTCTAAAATATCTTTGATTTTGGGAACGGTCAATGAAATACTTAACATAGGACATCCTTCATTTACTATACCTCTTTTATTTTATTACCCCATATTTTTATCTTTACCAATCTTCATCGTCAAGCCAATACGTTTTTTGGCCGCTTCAATACTCATAACCTGCACATCCACTATATCACCGACACTAACCGCTTCAAGGGGATGTTTGATAAAGCGATCGGTTATTTGAGAAATATGGACCAGACCGTCCTGATGAACACCTATATCCACAAATACGCCAAAATCAATAACATTACGGACGGTCCCCTTCAAAATCATCCCTGGCTTCAAATCACTCATGTCAAGAACGTCACTGCGCAAAATCGGTGCCGGCATATTTTCACGGGGATCACGAGCAGGTTTTTCTAATTCCTTAAGAATATCACTTAGGGTAATTTCACCAATCCCCAATTCGTCCGCCAGCTTTTTCTTGTCCGCAATACGTCGCTCAAGTGCTCCGGTTGTGCCCTTTGCCGATGTCACGCCAACTGTCCGGGCATTCGATGGGTCGGCCGGCGCCATACCAACGGGATTTTTTTCTGCTGTCTGTCCTCCCAAAGCCGCCGCCAGTGCTTTGCCCATCGCTGTTTCGGTATTACGGATCATCGGCCGCTGCACCTTGGACATCGGTCGCCTGTCTGAGCTGACACCGGTTGGTTGGGATGCCTGCAACCGGTTAGCCGTATTGGACAAAGCACCGGTTCCGCCAACGGTAGCTGCCTTTTTATGCGCCTCCTTGATATCAGCCAATGTCAAACCAAGTTTATCCAATATCTGCATGGCAGCGGAATAAGATTCCGGGTGGACGCTGGTTGCATCAAGGGGATTATTGCCATCTGGTATTCGCATAAAACCGGCACATTGCTCATAGGCTTTGGGGCCCAGCTTGGCAACCTTAAGCAGTTGTTTGCGGTCGGCAAATCGGCCGTTACTCTCACGATATTCAACAATATTGCGGGCAATAACTTTAGTAACACCAGAGACATATTCCAGCAATGATGCCGAAGCAGTATTGAGATCCACTCCGACACGGTTCACACAATCTTCCACCACACCGCCTAATGCTTCACTAAGCTTTTTTTGGTTCATGTCGTGTTGATATTGACCGACGCCAATTGATTGTGGATCAATCTTAACCAATTCTGCCAACGGATCCTGCAGTCGCCGGGCAATGGAGGCCGCGCTACGCTGACCAACATCAAACTGGGGAAATTCCTCGGTGGCCAGTTTACTGGCCGAATAGACCGAAGCACCGGCTTCATTAACAATGACATATTGTATCGGAAGATTCAGCTCCTTGATCCATTCAACAATAATCTGCTCTGACTCTCTGGAGGCGGTCCCATTGCCAACGCTGATCAGGGAAATTCCGTGCTTTTTGATCAAACCGGTAACAATCTGCTTCGCCTCAGCCACTTTGTTCTGCGGAGCGGTGGGAAAGATCACCTTGGTATCCAACACTTTTCCGGTCGAATCTACCACTGCCAGTTTACAACCAGTTCGAAATGCTGGATCCCAGCCAAGCACCACCTTGCCGGCAATAGGTGGCTGCATAAGCAATTGCTGTAAGTTTTTGCCAAAAACACCAATCGCTCCCGCCTCTGCCTTTTCGGTCAATTCACTGCGCAGCTCCCGTTCAATGGCTGGTGCGATGAGCCGACTGTAGCTATCACCGATCACCTCGGTCAAAAGTGGCGTCGTATAGGGGTTGTCAACGGTAATCACCTGTTTTTCCAGATATCGCCTGATCCGCTCCTCTGGGGCAATTATTTTGACGGTCAATATTTTTTCCGCCTCACCTCTATTAAGCGCCAGGATTCTATGTCCGGCTATTTTCTTTAACGGTTCTTCATAACTATAGTACATCTCATAAACACTAGCTACTTTGTCATCCTTTGCGGCACTGGTAACCGCCCCCTCTTCAGTCGTAGCCTCGCGGATGTAAATACGGTAATCGGCCTCATCCGAAATGCTCTCCGCAATAATATCTTTGGCACCCTGAATAGCTTCGGCGGCCGTTGTCACTTCTTTTTCAATGTCAATATATCGTGTTGCCTCTTCTTCAACGGGTGTGGTCGCATTTTGTGCCAATATATATTGAGCCAGACCATCCAATCCCCTCTCTTTTGCCACACTGGCGCGTGTTTTACGTTTAGGGCGGTAAGGGCGGTAGAGGTCTTCCACCATCACCAGCGTTTCCGCTGCCATGATCCGCTCACGTAACTGCGGGGTTAGTTTGCCCTGTTCATCAATAGTGGTCAATACCTGTGTTTTCTTCTCCTCTAAATTACGAAGGTAAATAAGCCGTTCATGGAGATCTCGTAGGTTTTCATCGTTTAACGAACCGGTTACTTCCTTACGATAGCGTGAGATAAAGGGGATGGTGTTACCTTCATCGATTAATTTAACGGCCGCTTCCACCTGCCACTTTTCCACCTTTAATTCTTCTTTGAGTTTAAGTAAAATATCCATTATTTAGCGTTCCTCTTTGTCTTGATCTTCTTTGTCTCGATCCACTATATATCGACCTACTATGTCCAATCTATTTTGCACCGATCTACTTTTTGTTCCTGCTCTATTATAGATGTAATCATAACCAAATATCAATAATCTATTTGATATTTATTGGAAAAAGTGGTAAAATGTATTGCACAGATAATACTTTTAATCAATTTGAGGTATCTATGGAGTATTTCTACAATCAAAATAAAAATCACGGCTATTTAGACCAACCGGTCCATCCCACCGGTCAATCCATGGCGATGGCGGCCCTGCTGATGGGTATCGGCGCACTGACCACCTGTTGGTTTTTTTATGTTTCGATCGTGTTTGGAGGGTTAGGCATTATTTTTGCACTCCTTTCCAAAGGCTTCGCCCCAAGGATGCCGGTCAATGGTAAAGCCGGTCTTAGCATCAGCATCGCCGGCATTGCACTTTCAATAATAATTTTGGTAGGTTCATTGATTTTTATGATCAACAATCCCGATATCCTACTGCAACTCGGAAGGGACATTGACGATATGAACATGCAGCTTTATGGGCAGTCTAGTGAGTCAATCCTGGGTTATTCTTATGTCGGACTAATGGAACAAGTTATTGGTTTTTTTAACAATTTTTAGATATCATTTTTATAATATGTTTTTTCATACAGATTCTTGGAAGGAGGGACTGCGATGACAATTGGACCAATCGGGGCTTATGGGGGTAATACTTACGCCGTAGCTGCACTCGGGGGAATCAGAAATCCCGGTAAAGCTTCCGCCGTCGGTGCGATCGGAGGAATAAAAAACCCCGGCGAATCGACCGTTGCCGGACCGGGCAAAAAGGTTTCTCCCGCCGAATGTACTACCTGTTCCAATCGGCAATATCAAGACGGATCGGATGAAAATGTTTCCTTCAAATCACCCACGCACATTTCTCCCGAAGCAGCAGGCGCCGCGGTACGTGCTCACGAGGGTGAGCATGTAGCTAATGCTTATGCCAAGGCCGCACAAAAAGACGGCAAGGTCATTGCCGCCAATGTATCAATAAAGATGTCAGTCTGTCCGGAATGCGGACGTAATTATGTTGCCGGCGGTCTTACCACCACCAAGATCAAATATAGTAACGAATCCAATCCCTATCAGCGCAACAAAAAGTCCATTGATGCGGCCAATCTAATCGGTATGAATCTGGATCTGGCCGTTTAATCAGGAGATACCCGTTTGAAAGATAATTCTTTTAAACGCAACTTTGTGCCTGCGACCCAAAGCCTGCAGGTGCCGGAAAGGCATGGTTATTATTATGCACCGTCAATCATACCGTTCTTCTGCCATGCTAAAGACTATGGCAAAGGGACAGTTGTTAGGTAAATATCCCATTGTCACCGCGACCGTTTTGTTAGTCGTGATGATATCTTTTATTGTACGGATTGGGGTTTTAGGTTTTATCGATCAGAGTTCTCTGGGCCGACTGTTACTTTATACTGCTGCCCACTTTATACTCATGCTACTGTTAGGCGTGATCAATGCCGGAGCATCTTTTATGGCATTAAAGATATGTTGTAATGAGCCGCTGCGCATTTCCGATATTTTCTACGCCTTCTCCTATCAACCAGAAAAAATTGTAACCGTGCTATTCGTTTCTAATGGCATCGTTCTTCTTTCTTCATTGCCTTATACGCTGTTCCAATTCTTCTACGCTCAAACCGGACAGTCGGTTTACCTTATCCTGTCCGCAATTGCTCTGCTCGTCAGTATTGGTATCAGCTGTCACGTGTTATTAATCCTGTCGCAAGCTATTTTTTTGTTGCTGGACTTTACCGATCGGCCTCCTTTGGATATTATGCGGATGAGCGCTACACTGATGAGGGGACACAAGGGTCGCTTGTTTTATTTATGGATAAGCTTCCTCCCCCTAGCTTTGCTCTCATTGCTTACATGTTGCATCGGATTTATCTGGGTGATCCCATATTTCAAAGTCACTCTTGCTAATTTTTATATGGACCTGACCCAAAAGCAACAATAAAATATCTATACTTTTTTAACGTCATTAAATATCCAGGCGTATATATTTATTTCCTTAACCGGAGTACCACAGTACTCACACTTCTTAGCACCAACGCCGGAAACTGGTGCTCCACAGTTCGGACAGTTTATCCCCAAAGACCTGTCATGCTCATTTTCTAGTTGATCACGATCTTGGATATAGATGACATCAATATTATATTTTGCCTGAGTCAGCACCTCTTTATTCCCAGCAATCGCCCCCTTGCCGTCTTCGATTTGATAGTAATAAAACTGTACTGCTGTTTGAAAGGTGATAATACACCGGCCATCCCGCTTCCTATAAGAGGCGATCTCGGTTCGGTGTATTTTAATTTTTTCATAGTACTCACTTTGACCACGACCATTTAACATGTCGATGTACATTGTCAGACTTTGCATTAGTTCACTGCCACAATCGGTCAGTTTATCGGGCCGCTTGGCATCAATGGCAAGCAGATAGGCACAAAGAACATTTTCTGCCCGATGTCTCATCTCATCATATTGAAATTCGGGAAAATCCTTTTTAATCTGCGGTAAATAAAGGCTCGTCATTGCCGAAACCGATTTGGGAGTGACCGCATATTCCTCCTGCATCCTGCTAATTCCTTCTGCCAGACTCTCTGTTCCCCACACCTTTTGTGAAAAACCACTGATCCTGCGACGGGCCATCCCCACAAAAATTCCCCCGCCAACTAACATCGCAAGTATTAAAACGAACATCACAATAATCTCGAACATAACTATGTATCTCTCCATTCAATTGATGTTTTGATCGTCTGGTGGAACTATTACGTTTATTCCGCACCCATTAAGAATAGCACACCACCGTTTCAGTCTATAACAACCGCTTATCGCATTGCATATTCAGTAAGGCCATTTTCTCAAAAGCGTCCTGCTCGTAGACATCCGCAAAAGCTCGTTTGGGAAGAATAGAATAGCGCTTCGGTGCCTGAACCAAAAAATAAAAATCCGTACTTTCCCATAAATTGATATAACTTTCCCACGACAAATCAGTGTCGATTCTTGGTGTTTTAAACCGGATCCCCTGGTCAGAAAAGGTCAGCCGGTATTCCTCATGAAATTTTAAGGTCCGCTTATAGGTAACCACCGGCAGATAGAAATAAATGATCAATCCCACCATTCCCACTAATAACAAAACAATTAATGCCACAATACTGAGCAAACTAAAGGAGGAAAAAAACAGGTAAAAAACTGCCGCCAGAATTAATATCATTAAAATCATCACATCACGCATCTTTATAACATTTCCCGCCAGCAAGTACTGCCTTGCTGCCTTCACATATTCCTCCTTTGAATACTTAAATACCAGTTGTACCGTTTTCATATTTATCTCCGCCTGGTCATAATAGACCTCAAATCAATTCATTCACTATTGCATCAAAATGTTCTTTTAAATTTAGTGATGCCGTGTAAAATTCTTTTCTGGATATCTTTCCCCGATACTTTTCAGTCAACGCTACTATCGCTTCTTTGGATGAACATCGATTAGTGATCATATGATCGACCAGTAACGCCTCCTTAGTTATTTCGGTGCTAACTTCAGAAGTCCGGGGGCATGCCGAAGTATTCATTACTAAGGTATATTCTCCCTTTCCCGCATTAGGGTTATCATTTAGTTGTTGTTCTATTTCAGTTGGAGTCCCCCGATAAACTCTTTCAAACATCTTTGTCAGATCATTGCATAGGCACAGTTCGGCTTCGGGAAAAATATCGGCGATCACCCCTATCGTTTTGATAATGCGGTGGGGCGATTCAAAAAATACCGAAATAGGTATCATACCACTTTTTATATTCATCAGATGGTTGCGTAGCTCTTTGTCCTTTCTGGATACAAATCCATAAAAGGCAAAGTGATCAAAGCTGAATCCAGAAATTGACAGCGCTGTAATTACCGCTGTGGGACCGCTCACACCAATGATCGGAATATTCATTGCCACCGCTCCCTTTACAATAACACTGCCAGGATCAGATATACAGGGAGTTCCCGCATCCGATACGACAGCAACATTCTTGCCATTATTTAGTTCGGACAGCAGGTGATCCAACTGCTGCTGCTCATTGAACTTATGATTACTGACCATTTTATTGCGTATATCCAACATATTCAACAAAACCTGAGTCGTTCGGGTGTCTTCCGCAGCAATGATATCTACATCCCGCAAAATAGTCCTCGCCCGCTCGGTTATATCTGCACAGTTGCCAATTGGTGTCGCCACCACGTATAAGGTCCCGCTCATCATGTGCTCCCTGTCTTGGTATTTTTAGAAAATTTTCAGTAGTAAAACCAGATGATACAAGCTATTATACCACTGACATACTGCCAAAACAATCGCAATCTATGCAGGTTTAGTACCGATCTTATACTCAGCCATACTATCGAAACCTATCATTCATCACACCCATTAACCCATTCTAAAATCAGATATACACCGTCGGATAGCCTGTTCGGTATCAGAAAAGTACACCTGTAACGAACGCAGTTTTTGATTGGAAATACGCAGATCTTTCCGCGGACCGTTCCCACAGTGTATTACCTCTTCAATACGATGGGAAGAATGCAGCACCTTCGCGATCACCTTTCCGATTTCATACACCGACCAATTATTTTCACTACCAGCATGAAAGGTGCCGGATGGCAATTCAATAATTTTTTCAAAGTTTTCAATGACTTCGTATACGTATGTCATTCCACGATAATCCTGATCATTTAATTCAATCGGATTACCGGTCATTAAAGCCTCCATTACATTTAAAATAATACCACCATTAATCTTTTTATTTCGCTCTGGCAAAGAAAACATCCATGTCAATCGGAGATTATAATAATGCTCCACAATTGCAGCGATCTCCCGTTCAGCCGCCAGCTTACTCTCAGCATAAATATTATCCGGTATCGCTTGATCATCTTCTGCAAAGGGCCCGCCTCCGGCATTACCGCTGAACACCTGATCACTACTGGCAAAGACCATGATACTATTTTTCAAGGCACATCCACGCGCAATATTGACGGTCGCCTGCAGATTAGTTCTACGCGCCAATTCCGGATCGCGCTGACAAACCCCGATATCAGCGATTGCCGCTGCATGAAAAACAATATCGATCGACTGTTCTTTGAACAAATTATAAACTTGTGTTTCATCAGTCATATCCATATTATGACGGTTTAATAAAATAAAATCATATTGCCCGCGATAATAACTATAAAAACGCGATGCCATAAAACCCTGATCACCAGTCAGTAATATTTTCTTCATGATATTCTTCTCCTGTATCATATTTATAATATCTATTTTACATCATACCATAAGTTTGAACTATTTGCGATCATGCGCGGAAATATCTTTTGTTTTACACCTTACTAAATATCTTCCCGAACATAAAATCCGCAACAATCTGCAAATCATTATAAATATTAATTTTATACTACCTAATCTACGTTAAAACGAGATTGGCTGTTGCCTTTGCCCTATGATCGGCAAAATATGTACTCAAAAAAATCAAGCCATTTGAAATGTAATAATTTCAAACGACTCGATTTACCTGGCCTTTACGAGCAAAGCACTAAATTAAAGTATGATGAGACATTGAGATGTTTAGCAATCCGCGACCATTGGCTACGACAGACCGGCAAGCATGTTGAAGGTGCCGGCAATATTTAATTTTCCGTAGCCCCACTCCCGATTTGGATAGGTCAAATCGTTCGACCTCGTTGCCCCCATTATCAAATAACTTCGAAACTCCTGACTCTCCACATGACGATTATTTCCTTCAACCACTGCCCATTGCATGAATTGAGCCGCCGCTCCTGAGGTTATCGCCGCAGCCATACTCCCGCCGGTCATCTTACCTAGAATCGTATCCACATCTACCCCCGGAGCCGCAATATCAGGATTGATAATGTTATCACGGGTATACCCTCTGCCAGAATTGCCATAGAAACTTCCGTTATTTTGGTTGTAGGTGCTAACCGAAACGATTTCTTCTGTATTTGCCGGACTGGTTAAGGTTATATTTGGATCGGGTGCTAAAAAAACCACCCGGTCCTCAACAAAAATTGGTAGCCACATATTAAACGGGGCTCGATTACCAATCATATTGAAAGCACTCTCCACCCTTATCGTCCATACCCCTGGCGTCGGAGAGATAAAACGAAAGAAGAATAATTCTATCCCCATACTTATCTCAACCTGACGATGCTCCACCTGCAATTCTGAATTTTCATAAATAAAAGTAAATCGCCGGCTTTCATTAGTACGAAAATCTACCCGTTGGGTTGTTTCGCCACCAGGTGAACGAACGGTCACCGCCAAAGCATTGGGCAATGAACCCCACAATTCTCCGATAAAACCATCTACACCCTCTTTTACCTGTATCTCAATATTCTGATATTCATTTTTGTTATTGTCTCCCCTGACACTTCCCGAAAAGTGATGGGCAGAATTGCCCTCATTACCACCACTGGCAATCAAAATACGGCTACGTCTTACTGAAGCCTTATCCACATAATTAAGTCCGGGAGAACCGCCAGAGTGACCGCCCAGATTATTACCCACCCCGACACAAATAACTACTGGACGACGATAAGCAATGGCAAACTCCTCTAAATATCTAATTGCCAAAATTATATCGGTCTCAGCATAAAGTGGTACATCCGGTGGCGCAAAGTTATACTCCCGTAAATATTGTTTGGCCTGTTTACACTTGACCATCACAATCTGACAGTTGGGGGCCGCACCTTGGAAGGTGGTTCCGCCGTTCAAGATACTGCCTGCCGCCACGCTTGCCACCGCTGTACCATGCCCGATTTCGTCCCAGCTGGGCACATATTGACGAGGATCGGCCGTGCGTAAAGCGCGATTGATCATGTCATTGGTATATTCGGTACCATAGACCATACCTTTCGGTGGCTGACCGGTCTGAATGGTCTGATCCCAAATCGACAAAATACGGGATGAACCGTCAGCGTTGCGGAAAACATTCTCGGTGAAGCGAATGCCCGAATCAATAAACCCAATTACCACTCCGCTCCCCGTCAAAGAAAGTGGCGGGCGCTGGATTTGAAGTATCCCGCTTTGACTAAGTGCAGTAGGATCAAATACTGTACTGGGGCCCATCGATGGACCATCCTGTAATAATGATTCTAATTTGGGAATTGCTCGATAAGTATAATGTGAAACCGACATTGGTGGCACTATATTGCGGTCAACATAAAATATTCCAAATTCACCTTGTACTTCTTGATAAAAATAGCTATCTTTTGGATAGGTTATCTCCCAAGGCTCGGTTACATCAGAAATAATGTCCACATAATCTTCGGACATTACCATTTCCCTTTCGGTCATAGAAAATTCTCTTTTTTATTACTATATTCAAAAAATCAATTCTGTTCCTTATTACTGCAAATCCCTTTATTTTTTTGTTTAATATTGTCTTTGTCTCGTTCTATATGTGTATCATCTTCTATAGGCGTATGACATAACCGTCCGGTTTATAGCACCCAATCTACGAAATCACATTGAGGTTATCAATGCTTTCAATCCGGTTGCTACGGATATCAATAATGGGTCCGCCACTCCCATCAATATACTCCTTAGTTATCACTAC
>JAITWD010000232.1 GCA_031285465.1 Lachnospiraceae bacterium | reverse complement strand
ATCCCGAACGACTGTACCCGCTCGAGATAGTCCTCCACTTCTTTGTCGGTCATTATCTCCTTAGCTGCTTGCTCATCATTTTTTTCATTATCGGTCTTTTGATCACCGTATATGTCAGACATAAATAATTACCTCATATTTCATTAAATTTCATTAGGGAAACGCTGGTTAAAGTGTTACCCGCTCCTTCGGATGGTTCTTCTTGAAGATGATCAGGTAGGACAGGGTCATAAAAATACCGGTCACTAGCCAAGTCCCGCCATCGGCAAGACAAACCATCACAAAGTCCGACTGCTTAACCGCGATAAAAGCAACCACGCCCCGACAGACCATTTCCACCACTCCACCCATCGTCGGCATCAAGGTATAACCACAGCTCTGTAAAACACTGCGGAATATATAGATCATCCCCAGTGGTACAAAACAGATGCCACTGATCACAATATAGGTTTGCGCATAATCAAATATCTGCGCATAATCTGCCTCATTTACAAACAATTGTAATATATAGGGGAAGGTCAATAGCAATGCCCCATAAACCACTACTGAATAAACCGTCGAAATCACATTGGTGATGACCGCTCCCCTGCGGATCCGCGTAAAGTCATTGATCCCGCGGTTCTGGGCACTAAAGGTCGCGACGGTCATGGATATGGCCGCATAGGGCTGATGGGCCAGCTGCGACACCTTAACGGCAGCGGTATAGGCCGCCACTGCCACCGAACCAAGGAGGTTCAACGCCGATTGCACGAGGATGGTTCCCACCGCCGTAATGGAAAACTGTAGTGCCATCGGAACGCCGATCCCCAGCTGATGCCGGACACTAATCGCATCCCACTTCCAATGTTCCTTATCAAGCGCTATGATCGGCAGTTTTTTTACAATATATATAACACAGATAAGCCCCGCTACCGCCTGTGAGATTACCGTGGCCAGTGCCGCCCCAGCCACGCCCAGGGGAATTACCACCACAAATAATAGGTCCAGAGCAATATTTAAAAATGCCGATACGATCAGGGAATAAAGTGGGACCTTACTGTTCCCCAAAGCCCGCAGGATACCCGAAGTCAGATTATATAACACCCCAAAGCACATTCCGCCACATATGACCATGATATAATCCTTGGAAAGATCAAAAATATCCTCCGGCGTATTCATGATCTTCAACAATCTATCCATCGCCACCATGCTTACCACGGTGATCACGATCGTTATTACCGCCGAAAGCTTGATGGCGTTGGCAACACTTTTCTTGAGCCCTTCAATATCGCCCGCCCCAAACCGCTGCGCCGGAAGCACCGTAAATCCGGAGGTCAGACCCATCATAAAGCCCAGGATCAAAAACATAATGGTACCGGTCGCCCCCACTGCTGCCAGCGCATTCACCCCAATCTGCTGACCAACAATAATGGTGTCCACCATATTGTACAGTTGCTGAAAGATATTGCCAATTACCAGCGGGATCATAAACTTAATGATCAGTGCTGTCGGCTTCCCTTTTGTCATGTCCATTTCCATGTCTGTAAACCTTCTTTCATCTTAATTTCTCTGCCGTACTATTTGCTATTGCAATGTTTGGTTTTGCGATCGTATTAATAGTTGATTACCGACCAAAAGACATTGACGTCTAACCAAAAGCCCACTCATAACCAACGGTCGGCTATTGACTACTGATAGACGCAATGTCTTTCTTAATAAAAATATTCGTAACTATCCAGTACCTTAACAGTTACGGTGAAAATCAGTGTTTCCTTAGTATTCATCACCATCGACACCATTACCATCACCAATATCCAATGTATGTAAGGTCCGACGCTTGATCCTTGCCTTCTCAGAAGCTTCTAAAATGTAATTTTTGATTTCCTTTGATCGCCGGATATGGGTAAGCCGTAATTCCATATGGGTCGCATCACCGGTATAGCAAACCACCGTACCGAGCTTAAATATCCGCTCAATAAGGGTAGCTTCCAGCTTGACATCCTGCACTTTATACATGTAACAATCATCTTCGATAACCTTTAACAGTCCTCTCCGGATATTGAGCATTTCATCGGTTATCGTATAGACCGTAAAGGTCCATGGTAAACCCAAAAACAGCAGTCGTTTTCTTTCTGTATATTCCATTGCTCCTCCTCTTGACCAACCTACTTTTATCTGAACAAAAGTGCACTTCATAATGGTGCTACGCAGTCACAATAAATTATACTAAACCTGTCCTAAAAATGCAAAGGATTTTGTTCATAAAATATTTTAAAAATGCAAGTGACCCAATTGAAAAAAAATCCACAAAATGATTGCTTGACACCACCAAAAACAAGGCAATTTTCTGTTATATTTATGATAAACTTTAATAAAATTCGTTGTAAGTGACAAGCGAATATGCTATCATGATAAAAATTATTGTAATCGGTCCGAAAGGATGGTTATTGCAAATCCATAGACACTAAAAAACTACAAATTATTAAGAATTAACGGTATTATCGGAAAGGCATGGTTATTGATTATGAGACACTTAATGAGCCCACTTGACTTCACAGTGGAAGAACTGGATGAGTTATTCGATCTGGCCGAAGATATTGAACGAAATATGGGGAAATATGCCACAAGCTGCCTCGGCAAAAAACTTGCCACCTGTTTTTATGAGCCCAGCACCCGTACCCGTTTGAGCTTTGAAACCGCAATGCTAAACCTCGGCGGCAGTGTTTTAGGCTTTTCTGACGCGGCTGCTTCTTCAGCGGTCAAAGGTGAAAGTGTTTCCGATACCATCCGGGTTATCTCCTGCTTCGCCGACATCTGTGCCATGCGGCACCCCAAGGAAGGGGCTCCGATGGTGGCCGCCGACCGTTCCTCCATCCCGGTCATCAATGCCGGCGATGGCGGTCATCAACATCCCACCCAGACCCTCACCGACCTGCTGACCATCCGCTCTCTCAAGGGCCGGTTGTCAAATTTCACCATCGGTTTGTGTGGCGATCTTAAGTTTGGCCGAACGGTCCACTCGTTGATCCACGCGCTGGAACGCTATGAAGGGATTAACTTCATCTTTATATCCCCGGAGGAATTGCGGGTTCCCGATTATATCATTGATGTCTTGAAGGAACGATCGATCCCGTATGAGGAGGTCATCCGCTTAGACGATGTGATGCCGCAACTGGACTGCCTGTACATGACCCGGGTTCAAAAGGAACGTTTCTTTAATGAAGAGGACTATGTCCGCTTGAAAGATTTTTACATTTTGAATAAGGAAAAAATGGAACAGGCAAAACCTGAAATGATGGTTCTCCACCCCCTCCCCCGGGTAAATGAGATTTCGGTGGATGTGGACGATGATCCGCGGGCGGCTTATTTCAAACAGGTCCAATATGGCGTTTATGTCCGAATGGCACTGATCCTTACCTTACTGGACAGTGTTAAGGAGAAAGGCGGTAAAGGTTGAAAGAAAATAAAAGTAAAGGAGCCATGCAGCATTCGATTCTTTCAACCGTATTTTATTTTGCGTGCAACGACCATCGCTTAGTCGTTGCATATAGTATCGCAGGAAACCTGCGATATGCATGGGTATAATCATGTTAAATGTCGGTAAAATAAAAGAAGGCTTTGTACTAGATCATATAAAAGCGGGCGAGAGTTTATCACTATACGAAAAACTATCGCTGGAGGAATTGGATTGTACCGTCGCGATCATTAAAAATGCCCGCAGCAATAAATTAGGTAAAAAGGATATATTAAAGGTTGAATGTGATATTACCGAACTCAATCTTGATGTTCTCGCCTTTATTGATCACAATATTACCGTCAATGTCATAAAGGACGAACGGATTGTTGACAAAAAGGCACTGATCTTACCAAAGAAGATCAAGAACGTCATCAAATGCCGGAATCCCCGGTGTATTACCTCAATTGAGCAAGGTCTTCCGCATGTCTTTATCCTCGCCGATGAGGAAAAAGAAATCTATCGCTGTAAGTATTGTGAAGAAAAATGCGACCGCTTTGACCAATAGGATTAGGGAAACGCTTTAATCATTGTTTCCTTAGGATAACGGTTTAATGAATAAATAGCCCTCACTTTGATATAATAATCGGTAAATATATGCAACTATGAAAGTACTGAATAGTTACGTAAATATTTATTGAAGGGGTTACCGATTTTATGAAAAGTTTTCAATATGAAGTATCAAATGGGGTAGGAATGAGAGACAATACCGTTGGTCTATTGGTACGGGAGGCCTCCAAGTCCAAGTCCGAAGTGGTTCTTGAA
>JAITWD010000219.1 GCA_031285465.1 Lachnospiraceae bacterium | reverse complement strand
ATCTTCACCATCATCGATTTCAATCCACGCCCCCCATACGGGGAGCGACGGTGATACTTCCGGCGATAGACTCAACGCTCTTATTTCAATACACGCCCCCCATACGGGGAGCGACAGATGATGATTTTTACTCACTTTACAACACCTTGATTTCAATCCACGCCCCCCATACGGGGAGCGACGTATTTGAGTGCCACATAACGAAAGGAATAGGTATTTCAATCCACGCCCCCCATACGGGGAGCGACGGCAAACATATACAAATACACCTCTCAATCATCTAAACATTTGTACACCATTCACAATTTCCTCATGAAATATCTTGTATACATGAACTTAAAACCCCAAATCCGCTCTCAAACAAGACATATTCTGGTGCGAATCCCCCAGGGATTTCATGTGCACTCCACATTCGCACCTACCTTATCATACAACCTAACCGCAATATATACAACCTTTTTTTACCACGTAACAACGATGTCCCAATCAAAAGGAATAATTATTGCCAACCTTTTATCAGCATAATACTATTTAACACCCAGATCCGCCTGAATAGATAATTGACCGCTCATGGTGTAGTCCTGGTCAAAATAGTTGACAAGGATTATGCTCCATAAGCCGGGCTCGACCTCTACCTCAATCCGTTCATCAACATTTGCCGATCGGTCGATTTGAGAAACGATTTCACCATCAGGAGACACGAGCCACACCGCTACTTCTCCTGTTTGTAATAATCCTAGTGCATGGAGGTAGAGGACTGTTTGATTCTCGACCGCCAAAACAAAGCGTTCGTAGCCAATCTCCTGTTCTTCAAACCGATAAAAGTTTCCCTCGCCATAACCTAACTGCATTTCGATATTTTTGACCATCTCCCGGTATACCGATGAATGCTCATACATATAATTACTTCCGACCGTATTGGTCGCTTCAGCAAGAGAGATGTCCTCCGAGATAATAAACGGGGTTTTTTGGTTGGCATAAACCTCTTCGATATAGGCGATTTTTTCGTCGAGCTGACCCTGATAGGTTTCTGCCTCAGTGCCTGAGACGCTCGCCCAGGTGCCATCGACCGCCTTTAGGCGAATGTACGTATCGACAATGGCGCGGTCATCATTGGTCTGTGCCAGGGTAGAAATTTTGGCACAGCCACCAAAGATAACGGCAATAAGTACCGCTGTAGAGGTAATAATAATCCTTAATCTCCCCTTACTAAATAAATTTTGCATATAAACTCCTCCTTAATTGGTTTTATCTTAGTTTATATGCCAATTCTATACACTTTCTATACGGGGATAAAAAATTTCACAACACCGCCGGTCGGTTGGTTTTCGATGAGAAGCGTACCCTGCATTTTATCGACCAGCTTTTGTACCACTGCCAGTCCGATCCCCATATGACCGCCCTCTTTATCGGTTGTGAAAAATGGGGTGGTTGCCTGCCGCAGTGCTTCATGGGAAAAACCGTCACCATCATCGCAAACCGAACCTTCAAGAAAATCATTGTGGCACGTAAATAAAATGGTGACCTGCTTTTCTGCGTGTTCCAAGCCATTGGTCAGCAGATTATCCAGTATTCTTGTGAGCATATCCTGGTCGATTGAAAAGCTTTTTGCATCATTTATTCCTGCAAGTATGTCATCATCTTTAGAAAAGTTTTTTGCGTCTTTTTCGTAAACAATCTGAACGCGCCTATTCATCGATTGGGCGACCAGTTCCGCCTGCTGCCGGTACGCTTCAAGAAAGGTCAACATATCTATTTCCTGTTTGTCCACCGTCCCGTCGCCAATATGCTCAAGCTCTTTAATCTGATCGGCATAGCGCTCTATGCGTGAAACCGCGCCATTAGAGACTTGAACCGCCCGTACTGCCCTCTCCCAATCGTTGTTTTTGGCGGCGACCAGTTCGACTATTTCGTTATTCCCTTTTATAACAGTAAGGGGGGTACGCAGGTCATGAGCAAATGCCCGATACATACTCCGCTGGTTTTCTTCGGATTTCCAGAGTTCCTCAAAGGTCAATTGAAGCTCTGAGCGCATTGTCTCAAAAGCACCACAAAGCCTCCCCAGTTCATCGTTTGACGGGCGGTCGATCTGAAAATCCAGTTCCCGCGATGCAATCTTTTCAACCCCCATATTCAGTACCTTTAGCGGACGCATAATCGCACGGGTATAGAATATGGTTGCCGCAATGATCAGACAAATACCATAAATTATAATTGGGCTAAGCGCGCGGATCGTTCTTAGTGCCTCGTACTTGCCAATATCGGTAATCTCGACGACGCTTGAAGGCACCGGACCGTAATTGATCGCGACCAGATTGCCCCCTTTATACACAAAAGTGTCCGGTTGTGGATCCATATATCCTAACATAGCATTATCTATCAGGGTTAATGCCCCCATATATAAAAGCTGCGCAATAATTATTGCAAGCCCTACTGACACAAACAAGCTAATGCGCACCGACCATCCCTTTTTTATTTTTCCCATTTGTATCCTATCCCCCATACTGTCGCTACTTTACTTTCCATACCAAACACACCAAGTTTCTTGCGGATGCGCTTTATATGCTCGGTCACGGCGGTCCGTGCATCCCCTTCGGCATCGTATCCCCACACACTTTCATAGACCCGGTCCTGTGAAAAGACCATTCCGGCATTTAAGGTCAGCAATTCAACTATCGCATACTCTTTTTTTGTAAGATCAATCCGCTGATCGCCAACGCCACACTCGCACCGGCTGTAGTCCATCCATAGCGAATCGAAAAATATCCGTTGGTTTCGATCTTTCGGTCTGCTCTCCCTGCGTAGGTGTGCCTCGACTCGCGCGTGCAACTCAACGACACTGAACGGCTTAGTGATGTAGTCGTCCCCCCCTGAGGTAAGTCCCAGCAGCTTATTGGTTTCATCGGTCTTAGCGGACAAAAATACGATCGGGCAAAGCAAACTGTCCCGGACGATCCGGCAGAACTCAATACCATTCATTCCCGGCATCATAATATCCAATAGGATAATATCGGGCTTTTGAGCTAACCTTCGCTCGCCCTCCTTTGCATCACACGCCGTAAGCACCTGATAATCATTATCTTCAAAGTATGCCTTTATAATGTCAACAATATTTTCGTCGTCATCAATCACTAAGAGCTTCTTCATTTACCCCACCATCCATAATCTATACGATACAATTTGCAAAAATAGAAAGAATTATTTTGGGGAATAATTCACGCCTTGTGAACCACCGATACTCCATTTCCTCTGGCGTCCTTCCACTTACCAGCGATTTATTCGTTGCCGTATTATCCGAAACGTTGAACAAAGCAACCAGCGGGATCTTCATAAGCTCCGCAGCTCTGAAAGCAACCGCCGTTTCCATCTCAATTACGTTGCAGCCCATATTCAGGATCGTATCAATATGGGCAAACTGCCCCACGATAGTATCGGTACTAAAGTTCTTACCCTTATGCCATTTCACCTTGTTTTCATCGCATATCCGGGCGGTCGCGGTAGTCGCGCTATCAAACATACGTGCATCTGGATAAACTTTTTCACCAAAGACATCACGGGTTAGATCATCCGATGAAATGTATCGGCTTGTGCCATCGCCACAGACCGAAAATTCGGGAATTACTATATCCCCGATGTTGATCCCGGGGTCTAATGAGCCAACCGAACCGACAAAGATAATTCGTTTGCATTTGGTAACACCTAGTGGTAATAATCCTTCTAAAAACATGGGTGCACCAATCCCGGTTTTTATGTAGGTCATTTCAATATCATCACTTTTAATATTCCATACTCCGATCGCACAAGCGGGAGGACTAAGTCGCTTCGCCTCTCCCAGTCCCGGCAATGTGTCCGGTTCCCACCACGGCGCGATAACAACATTCTCCTGGATACTTTCAGGTGTTACGCTTAATCCATACGTGCAAATATCTTGTTCGGTCGAGCCGTATTTTTTCATTCCTGATAATAGCTTATTGTAATCCACAACAATACCTCCATGAAATATTTATATTATGTCGTTCATC
>JAITWD010000087.1 GCA_031285465.1 Lachnospiraceae bacterium | reverse complement strand
AGTGTCCCCATGAAGAATTGACCATTATCATGCGCCGTTACATGATGCGGATTGCTGAGCGGATTGCCGGTGAAACCGAAAGCCTGGGTCTTATAACCGGTGAAAGTATCGGTCAGGTGGCTTCGCAGACCCTCAAATCACTGGCGGCAACCGATGAGGTTTGTGAGATGCCGGTATACCGTCCGTTGATCGGTTTCGACAAGATGGAGATTGTGAAGGTGGCAGAGCAGATTGATACCTATGAGACTTCAATCCTGCCCTTTGAAGATTGCTGTACGATTTTTGTCGCCAAGCACCCGGTAACTAAACCTAATATAAAAATGATCCAAAAGCATGAGAAAAATCTGGAAGAAAAAATCGACCAATTGGTCCAGGCGGCGCTGGATAATGATGAAGTGATCATTGTATCTTAGGGAAACGCTGATCAAAGCGTTTTCCGCGCCGGATTTCACCGTAAAACTAAAAAGCACATCCCCATTGCAGAGAATGTGCTTAACATCTTTTAGTATACCGTGTCAGTCTTACAGAATGTAAGGCTTGAGGGATGCCACAACTTCTTCGGCGCCTTCTTCGGCATGAATGTTCAGGTCGATCGGTTTTGAGAGATCCAGGCTAAAAATACCCATAATGGATTTAGCGTCGATGACATATCGACCGGAAACCAGATCAAAATCATAGTCAAATTTTGTTACATCGTTAACGAAAGACTTTACCTTATCAATGGAATTTAACGAAATCTGTACGGTTATCATTCTATATTACCTCCTTAATGTTTTCATATGGAATGTATGTCCCGGAGGGCATTGGCTCAAAGAGCCGGATCAGGGAACGGTGTGCCCGGTTATGTAATCCTCCCGGAAGGTTTGTATTCCATTAGCATCTGCTTAATATAGTAATGGTTTGAGTAATAAATGTCAATGATAAAACAATACAAAAAAAGTAGGGATTAATATGAAAAGTGTCGCATTACGCAACCTGGGCTGTAAAGTGAATGGTTATGAAATGGACTATATTCAACAAATGCTACAGGAAAATGGCTATAATATTGTGCCATTTGATGGGTTGGCAGATATATATATCATCAATACCTGTACAGTGACCAATATTGCTGACCGGAAAAGTCGTCAGATGATTCATCGCGCACGCCACCTTAATAAGGATGCTGTGGTGGTGGCAGTGGGATGTTTCGTTCAGGCGAAGGTGGGAGAAGGGTTGGATGCCGATATTGATCTGGCGATAGGCAATGACCGTAAAAGTGAATTGTTTTCGATTTTAGAAGAGTTTTTGATTAAACGGGAGAAAGAGGGTAAAAATCTAGATAAGACCCTTGATGGACGCTCAGTGATCGATATCGGGTCGGTCCATGAATATGAGTCGATGGAATTATATCAAACCGGAGGACATGCGCGCGCTTATATAAAGATTCAGGATGGTTGTAATCAGTTTTGTTCTTACTGCATTATTCCATATGTGAGAGGGCGGGTACGTAGCCGGAGAGTGGCGGAAATCATTGAAGAGGTCTCTGGTCTTGCGCGCAAAGGATACCGTGAAGTGGTATTGACAGGGATTCATATCGGTTCCTATGGTGTGGACTGGGGAGAAAAGAATCAATTATCGGAGTTGATCGTTCGATTGCATGACATTTCCGAATTAGAACGGATTCGGTTGGGTTCCTTGGAACCGCGGATCATTACCGAAGAATTTAGCGCGATGGTTGCTGGCTTACCAAAGGTGTGTCCACATTTCCACCTATCTTTACAAAGTGGTTGCGATGCTACCTTGAAACGGATGAACCGTCATTACACAGCGGCAGAGTATTATGATAAAATGCTCATGCTTCGACAGGCCTATGAGCGGGTGGACGGTAACAATGAGTTGGACAATCGCGACAATGAAAAGGGTAAAATTAATAAAAACGAACAATTGCCGGTATTTACTACCGATGTGATCGTTGGCTTTCCAGGTGAGACCGAAGCAGAATTTGAGGAAACATATAAATATCTTGAAAGAGCTTCTTTTTATCAGCTACATGTTTTTAAATATTCCAAACGCCTTGGCACCAAGGCGGCTGAGATGACGGATCAGATACCAGAAGCGGTGAAGCGGGAGCGAAGTGAACGATTGCTCACACTTAGCAAAGAAATGATACATGCCTATCATAACGAATGTATTGGCAGTTGGTCAGAAATCATTTTGGAAGAGGTTAAGGAAATCGGTGACCAGCGCTATTGGCTGGGACATACAAAAGAATATGTATGTGCGGCAGTCAAAGAGGTTGAGGAGCGGCCTTATCAGGTTGGTGAAGTGCTCGGCGGGCAGATAACCGGTCATCTGAATGAGGAGATACTGCTGATCCTCCCAACCAGTCATGAGATCACCGCAGGTGATTTGAATGGATTTTCACCGTAACTATGAAGGTACTTAATAGTCACGTATAAGGAATAAAAGAGGAGCATTGATTTACATAGTGCTTTGGGCATTGAATTTTTAAAATAAATAGGTTAAAATAGGGAATATAATTTGACCATGTAGGGTTTTTACAGCATTTAATGGCTTAATAACACACAAAAATGCATTATAATTTTGTGCAGTATGGATAAATTTATAAATATGGTTACAGTTGATGAGTTGTTTTATTTATTTAAACAGGACAGATAGGAGTCAAAAGCAACATGCAGTCGGAGAATATTCAGGATTTGGGTAATACCCAGTTTTTCAAAGTGGAAACCGATAATGAAATTACCGTCAAAAAAACCTTGGCGGTTGTTTATGAGGCATTGACCGAAAAGGGTTATAATCCGGTTAATCAGATTGTCGGTTACATCATGTCGGGTGATCCGACCTACATTACCAGCCATGAAAGTGCCAGAAGTCTGATCATGAAGGTGGAACGGGATGAACTGGTGGAAGAATTGCTGATCGAGTATATTAAGAATAATGGGTGGAAGTAGTATGCGGATAATGGGTTTAGATTATGGCTCAAAAACAGTGGGTGTGGCGATCAGTGACCCACTGCTTATTACTGCCCAGGGGATTGAGATCATCCGGCGAAAAGAGGAGAATAAGCAACGGCAAACCCTGGCACGGATAGAAGCCTTGATCCTTGAATTTGGCGTAGACCGGATTGTTCTGGGATTGCCCAAAAATATGAATAATTCCCTTGGTGAGCGGGCCGAGATGACCCTCGAATTTAAGGATAAATTAGAAAGAAGGACCGGACTGCCGGTGGTTATGTGGGACGAGCGCTTAACTAGTGTTGCGGCTGAAAGGGCGATGATCGAAGCTGGGATCCGCCGGGAGCACCGCAAGGACTATGTTGATATGATCGCGGCAGTGATGATCTTACAGGGGTATTTGGACAATGGAAAAAATAGTATTTCAGTTGGAGAATGATGAAGCGGTTGCTTTCTACGTTTTGGAGCAAACGATGATAGGAGGAAATAATTATATTCTGGTCACCGAATCGGAAGAAGGGGAAGATGGGGAGGCACTAATCTTAAAGGAATTGAATGCCGAGCCCCAAAAAGAAGTAGATGTAAAAAAAGATGCGGATGCGAAAAAAAAGGCGGATGCAAACAAAGAAGCGAAAACCGTAGCATATGAAATCGTTAGCGATGCGACCGAGCTGGATGCTGTTGCGGCTGTATTTGGCAACCTGTTGGACGACACAACGCTTTTAGGTGAAAATGGAAATTATTAATTTTGGAGGTTATTTATTTGAAAAAAACAGATTTAAGCACAGGATCTAAACTTAAGATCATCCCTCTGGGTGGTCTTGAACTTATTGGTATGAACATTACTGCCTTTGAATACGAGGACAGTATTATTGTGGTTGATTGCGGACTTTCTTTTCCGGAGGAGGATATGTTCGGGATCGATCTGGTTATTCCGGATATTACCTATCTGCGGGAGAATGTAGAGAAGATTAAGGCGTTCGTGATCACTCACGGGCATGAGGATCATATCGGTGCCCTGCCTTATGTTTTGAAGGAGATCAATGTGCCCATATATGCCACTAAGCTGACAATGGGTATTATTGAGCATCGTTTAGAAGAGCATGGTTTGCTGGGCAGTACTAAGCGAAAGGTGATAAAACATGGCAATGCTGTGACCTTTCCCAATTTTCGGATCGAGTTTATCCGCACTAACCACAGTATTGTGGATGCGGCAGCGCTGGCTATTTATACCCCCGTCGGGGTAATCGTTCATACTGGCGATTTTAAGGTGGATTATACGCCGGTATTTAATGATGCGATTGATCTACAACGCTTTGCCGATTTAGGGCGCAAGGGTGTTCTTGCCATGATGTGTGATTCTACCAACGCGGAACGTCCTGGTTTTACCCAATCGGAGCAAACGGTCGGACGTATTTTTGACCTGCTGTTTGAGGAACATAAGAACACCAGGATTATCATTGCCACCTTTGCCTCTAACGTAGACCGGGTACAGCAGATCATTAATTCGGCGGAAAAATTCGGCCGTAAGGTGGTGGTGGAAGGCCGTAGCATGGTCAATGTCATTGCAACCGCTATGAAGCTGGATTGTCTTAAGATGCCGGCGAATACCTTGATCGAGGTTGAGCAGTTAAAGAATTATCCCGTTGAAAAAACGGTTATTATTACTACCGGCAGTCAGGGCGAGAGTATGGCGGCGCTTAGCAGGATGGCCACCGACTCCCATCGTAAGATATCGATCGGACCAAAGGATACGGTTATTTTTTCTTCCCATCCCATTCCTGGTAATGAGAAGGCGGTTACCAATATCATCAATGAGCTACTGATGAAGGGTGCGGACGTGATCTTTCAGGATGTTCATGTTTCCGGTCATGCCTGTCAGGAAGAGATCAAGTTATTATATTCATTGGTTCAACCTAAGTATGCCATTCCGGTGCATGGCGAGTATAAGCATCTGAAAGCCCAGGCTAAGATAGTCAATCAATTGGGCATTGACAAAGACGATATTTTTATCCTTCGTTCAGGTGACGTGCTGGAATTAAGTGAGAATAGTGCCAAGGTAGTGGGTAAAGTGCCGGTTGGAACCATCTTTGTTGATGGCTTAGGGGTCGGTGACGTTGGAAATGTCGTCCTTAGAGATCGCCATACCTTAGCAGAGGACGGTATTTTAATAGTGGTTGTGGTGATGGATAAACGCAGCAATACCGTAATCGCCGGACCGGATATTGTTTCACGTGGTTTTGTCTATGTCAAAGAGGCCGATCAGTTGATGGAGGAAGCACGTGCTTCGGTGGGCGATGCGCTATATTATTGTGAGCATAAAAATATCAGTGACTGGGGAAAGATTAAGAATGTGATCAAAGATAATTTAGGTGAGTTTGTCTGGAAAAAGACCAAACGGCGTCCGATGATATTACCGATCATCATGGAAGTACAAGTATAAAAAGTAGCTTTGGAGGATGAAATGTTGGAGAAGGCCATTACAGACATAACAAGTGAGCTTATCGAAAAGGTAAAGGCGTCGTCAACCTATAACGAATACGTAAAGCATCTTTATCGCATTAAGGGGGAGCAGGAGTTGTATGGTAAGGTCAATGAATATCGGCGTAAAAACTATATATTACAGACCGAAGAACCGGCCGAAGGGCTGATGGAAAAGATCGACCGGTTAGAAGAAGAATATGAACCAATTATTGATAACCCGTTAGTACGTGATTTCTTAAGGGCTGAACTGGCCTTTTGCCGAATGATGCAGGAGATTAACCGAATGATTGCCCGAGAGGTGGATTTTCAATAAAGTTACTGTCGGCAGATGGAGTTGTGATGAAAACTAAAAACTTGGTAGGAATGATTTTGGAAACGGTATTGAAGGGCGGAGCATTGATTATAATTGTTCTGTTTGTTTATCGTGCTGCGGTCACGGCATATGATTTTGGCTATCGTGTCTTTGCTGAGGAACCAGTTTCGGTTTCGGGCGGACGGATTATCACCGTGTCGGTAGCAGAAGATTATACGGTCATGGGCATGGCAGAAATGTTGGTGGAGCGTGGTTTGATCCGTGATGCTAACCTGTTCGTCGTTCAGGAACTACTGTCCGAATATCATGGGATGATCAAGCCCGGGATCTACGACCTAAGTACGGCGATGACGGCAGAGGAAATGATGAGAATAATGTCAGCAGATACCGAAGTGGGTCAGGAGTAGTGGACCGGGCAGATATTTTTATTAACTCAATGAATCAGAGAAAGCCTGACTATCTGGAAAAAATAGAAAAGCGTGCCAATGATGATGGCGTTCCGATCATTCGGACACAAGCGCAGAGTTTGTTGCACTTGCTTCTAACCATAAAGGGCCCCAAGCGGATATTGGAGGTTGGGACAGCTGTCGGTTTTTCTACACTACTAATGCGGGAATATGCACCGGACGGTTGTACGATCGTGACCATTGAGCGGGACGAGCGGATGATCGTGGCAGCGAAGGAAAATTTTTTAGAATTTGATAAAAGCAAAGTGATCAGCCTATTAGAGGGCGAGGCACTGGAGATCCTAAAAGGGCTGACCGGCGAATTTGATTTTATTTTTATGGATGCGGCCAAAGGGCAATATCTGGGTTTTTTGCCCGAGGTAATACGGTTGCTTGCCGACGGAGGTGTTCTGGTGTCGGATAATGTATTGCAGGAAGGTGAGATACTGGAATCACGGTTTGCGGTGACACGGCGTAACCGGACGATCCATTCACGTATGAGAGAGTATTTGTATGAATTAAAACATCGCAACGATCTGTGTACCGACATTTTGCCGGTAGCCGACGGAGTTGCGGTTTCATGTAAGATAAATATATAGACAAAAAATTTGTTATTGGAGCAATAGATGATCAAAAAACCTGAACTTTTAGTCCCGGCAGGAAGCCTTGAGGTATTGAAAACGGCAGTGATGTTTGGTGCTGATGCCGTATACATTGGCGGCGAGGCCTACAGTCTTCGGGCAAAGGCGAAAAATTTCACCAGCGACGAAATGAAGGCGGGCATATCCTTTGCTCATGAGTACGGGAAAAAGGTGTATGTTACGGCCAATATTCTGGCTCATAATGACGACCTGTCTGATGTCGACCGGTATTTTAGTGAATTAAAGGAATTGAACCCGGATGGTCTGATCATAGCCGATCCGGGTTTGTTTATGATGGCACAGGAAATTTGCCCGGACATACCGATCCATATTTCCACCCAGGCAAATAATACTAATTACCAGACCTATCGTTTCTGGCATGGGCAGGGGATCAGACGGGTGGTGGCAGCAAGAGAATTGTCGTTAGATGAAATAGCTCAGATCCGCAGTGCCATCCCTGCCGATATGGAGATAGAAGGGTTTGTTCATGGTGCTATGTGTATTTCTTATTCCGGACGTTGTCTTTTAAGTAATTATTTTACCGGCCGTGATGCCAATCGGGGGGCTTGTACCCATCCGTGTCGTTGGAAATATGCGGTTATGGAGGAGCAGCGCCCCGGTGAATATCTGCCGGTATATGAAAACGAGCGTGGCACCTATTTATTCAATTCCCGCGATCTGTGTATGATTGAACATATCCCCGAGTTGATCGCGGCAGGGATTGACAGTTTTAAAATCGAAGGTCGGATGAAGGCGGCACTCTATGTCGCTTCGGTAACACGTACCTATCGGGCGGCGATTGATGATTTTTTTCAATCGGAAGCTACCTATCATGCCAATAGGAGTCACTATCGGACCGAGATTGCCCGCTGTACCTATCGTTCGTTCAGTACCGGTTTCTACTTTGGTAAAACCGATGAGCATAATCAGATTTATGATAACAGCACCTATTTAAACGAGTCGGTTTATCTTGGAACGGTGGAAATGGTTAACGAAAAAGGATGGACAAAGATCCGTCAGAAGAACAAATTCAGTGTCGGTGATACCATCGAAATTATGAAGCCTTCCGGAGAAAATATCGGTGTTACGGTACTTTCGCTGACCACCGAGACGGGAGAAGCGGTCGATGCCGCGCCCCATGCCGGTCAGGTGCTGTTCGTAGAGTTATCGGTGGTCCCTGCACCCGGCGATCTGTTGCGGAGTAACCAAAATAAAAAGTCAGAATAATAGTTATTTAAATTACAAAGTGAATGCTACGAAAGTAAGAGGAATAGGAAACGAATGAAAACAGGCATAAATGTTGAAGAAATCTTTGCTAAGAATGTCTTCACAATGGGTAAGATGAAGGATTACCTTCCGGAAGCGGTCTTTCTTGAAGTAAAAAGGGTCATCGACTTTGGCGGTGAGTTATCATTGGCGGCGGCCGATGTGGTGGCACGGGCAATGAAAGAATGGGCGATGGAAAATGGTGCGACCCATTATACCCATTGGTTTCAACCGCTAACCGGCATTACGGCGGAGAAACACGACTCCTTTGTGACCCACCCCGATGCTGAAGGGCGGATGTTGATGGAATTCTCCGGCAAGGAGTTGATCAAGGGTGAGCCGGATGCCTCCTCTTTCCCGTCGGGAGGGTTGCGGGCAACCTTTGAGGCGCGAGGATATACGGCATGGGATATCACATCGCCGGCCTTTTTAAAGGAGGCGGCCAGTGGGGTTTTCCTTTGTATCCCAACGGCCTTTTGTTCCTATACCGGTGAAGCACTGGATAAAAAAACACCGCTACTTCGTTCGATGGAGGCGATCAGTACTCAGGCACTGCGTATTGTCCGTTTGTTTGGTAACTACCAGGCATCAAAGGTGGTGCCACTCGTTGGTGCCGAGCAGGAATATTTTTTAGTGGAAAAGGAAAAGTACATGAAACGTCCCGATCTGATCTTTGCCGGTCGGACCTTATTTGGCGCACCAGCCCCCAAAGGGCAGGAGATGGACGATCATTATTTTGGTGTCATCCGGGAGCGGGTGGGTGCCTATATGAAGGATTTGAATGAAGAGCTGTGGAAGATGGGTGTAACGGCCAAAACCCAGCATAATGAAGCGGCTCCGGCGCAGCATGAGCTGGCACCGATTTATGAAACGGCCAATATTGCGGTCGATCATAATCAGATCGTAATGGAGACAATGAAACGGATTGCGGTCCGGCATGATTTGCGCTGTCTGCTCCATGAGAAGCCTTTTGCCGGTGTAAATGGATCGGGTAAGCACAATAACTGGTCACTGGGAACCGACACCGGAATCAATCTGCTTGATCCTGGTGAGACACCCAATGAGAATTTTCAGTTTTTGTTGGTGATGGCGTGTGTTATCAAGGCGGTGGATACCCATGCCGACCTGCTTCGGCAAAGTGCTTCGGACGTGGGCAATGACCACCGTCTGGGAGCTAACGAAGCACCACCGGCGATCATCTCGGTCTTTTTGGGTGAGCAGCTTGAAGATGTGGTCCGTCAGTTGGTGGAAACCGGTGAGGCGATGACCTGTAAAGCGGGCGGAAAGCTGATGACCGGTGTCTCAACCCTGCCCGACCTGGTTAAGGATGCCACCGATCGAAACCGTACCTCCCCCTTTGCTTTCACCGGCAATAAATTTGAGTTCCGGATGGCAGGCTCGGCTGACTCGGTTGCCAGTCCCAATACCACGCTAAATGCGATTGTGGCGGAAGCTTTCTGTGAAGCAGCCGATATCCTTGAGGCGGCCCCCGATTTTGAAGCGGCGATGCATGGCTTGATCGAACAGTATTTCTGTGAGCATCAGCGGATTATTTTTAATGGCAACGGTTATTCGGAAGAGTGGGTGAAAGAGGCGGCGAGGCGTGGATTACCCAATCTGGCTACGATGGTTGAGGCGGTGGAAACCCTGACCTTTGACAAGGCGGTCCGGTTATTTGAGCGCTTTGGCATCTATACTAAAGCCGAATTGGTTGCCAATCAGGAAATCCTCTACGAAACCTATGCCAAGACCATTAACATTGAGGCGCGAACCATGATCGACATGGCAGCTAAGCAGTTGATCCCTGCCATTATTAAGTATACCGGTTTTTTGGCGACCACCATCAATCAGATAACCAATGCCGGTGCGTCACCAAAGGTTCAACAACGGTTGCTTAACAATATTCAGGATAAGTTGGAGATCATGCAGAAGGCAATGGAGCATCTGGAAGATTTGGAGCGGGTTGCCATTACCATTACCGATCGTAAGGAGCAGGCTTATTTTTACAAAGAGCAGGTGACAGTGGCAATGGAGGAATTGCGAGTACCGGCCGATGAGTTGGAGATGCTGGTGGATCGGGAATTGTGGCCTCTGCCAACCTATGCCGACCTGATGTATGAGATTTAGATTTCGGTCGCTTTGAACGAATTTATTTTTATTTTTGCCTATGTATAGTCAGAATTTACTTCTGACTATACATGTTCAGGCAAATAATTTCGATACACATCTGTGTACAATCGAGTAGGAGGAGTTTATCTCCGACTACTCGCCGTGCCAGATGTGTTTTGCCTATGTATAGCCAGAATTTATTTCTGACTATACATGTTCAGGCAAATAATTTCAATACACATCTGTGTACATAAAAGTCGGTGCCAATGGAAAACCATTGACACCGACTTTTAAAAATATGAGGCACATCCTACAAGGGAAGGATATCGTTATTAAGTGCCAGTTTTAAACCTAAAGAGCGGTTTACTACTTATATCAGAGTCCAAGAGCTGTCGCTTCCGGGAGCCGTATTGGTCCACCAGTTTGCGCGCCAGGTCTGTCCCTGGTATTCTACAACAGCACCGCCTGAATAGGCTGCACCCGGAACATATTCGTTGGATCCGTTGCCATTGTTGCTTTGCAGTTCCCAAGCACCACCGGCTGAAGGAAGGTCGCCCTGGGTCCACCATTTACAGATATAGGTTTGTCCCTGATAGATAACAACCTCGCCGCCGTTATAGATTTTAGAAGCATCCCATGTATCGCCGGTTACCGGTCCGCTAACAGTTACGGCAACAGCATTGCTGGTAACACTTGCCGTTTGATTGCCGGTAGCGGTATTATCGGTATTGGTAATGACACAGTAGTAATAGCTGGTATTGCTTTCGTTGGTCGGTGCAACATAGGTTGCAGCAGTAGCGCCGTTAATGGCGGTTCCACCGTAATTTACCTTTGTGTTAACACTGTACCACTGGAAGCTTAGGTTGCCTTTGGCAACGGTAGCACTTACGGTAAGATTAGCAGCTGCGTTCAGAGCAACCGTCTTATCGGTCGGTCCTACATTGATAACCGGTGCCTGAGCATCAACTACTACCGGTGTGGATGATGAGGTTACCGTTACAGCGGCGGCATTACTTGCCTTGCTGGCGGTCTTGTTGCCCGTTGCTGTGTTATCGGTATTGGTGACGACACAGTAGTAGTAGTTAGTACCGGCTACGCTGGTTGGAGCATTGAAGGTTGCACTGGTTGCGCCACTGACAGCGGTGCCGCCATAGTTTACCTTATTAGCAACGGTATACCACTGATAGCTTAAGTTGCCATTAGCACTGGCAATAACATTAAGTGAAGCGGTTTCATCAACTGCTACCGATTGGTCGGCCGGTTGTCCGGTGATCGTCGGTGCCTGTGCGTCGGTGTAAGTAGGAGTGTTGCCACTGTTTCCATTGGCAGCTTCGATGATTGGATCAAGGGTATCAACAAAGCTATTGTTGCCGGTTTCATCCCAACCGATCGACCAGGTCATAACACCACGGAAGGTAGGATATTTGGCAATCAGATCCTGCAAAGCTTTTGCATAAACAGCAGGACTTTGTGCGCCGTTACCAGCACCATCGCGGGAAGGAACGCCGAAAGCAACCTGATCAGGCCTTAAGCCGACAAAAACACCCTTATCCTGTGTAACAAAACCGGTGATGAGCATTTCGGAAAGACGACGATATCCTTCAGCAGAGTAAACCTGTGAGAAAGATGCGCCGGCGTTAGCTGATTCCTGAAGCCATGAAAAATCACCGTTGAAACCATTGTAGTACTGCGGATGGATATAGGTCAGGATATCACGGCAGGCATCAAGAACTGGCAGGAAAGCACCAAAGTTCCCGGTACTGATGGCTCCACCTTGAACGTAGCAGTATTCCGGAGCGGCTGAAATAATAAAGTCTTCACCGAACTCTGCTTTAAGTCCACGCAGGATGTACTCCAGGTTAATGGATTGGGGAGTAATAAGATTGCCGATCTTGTCGGGATTCATAACGGCGATGGAGCTACCCTCGAAATCCACGTCAAATCCGTCAAAATTGTACTCTCTGACGATGTCGATAACTCCCTCAAGGAAGATATCGCGTTGAGCAGGAGTGTCAAAGTGTACGACACCATTCTGTCCCCCGCAGGAGATGACGATTTTCTTACCCTTAGCCTGCAAAGCCTTGATATCCGCTTTGAAAGCAGCAATCTGATCGGCTTCGGAGCCGGGATAGACTACCTTTAAGTCCATGTTCAGATTGGGGGTGTAATAGGTTCCCTTAGTCTCGATAAAAGATACATTGATAACGTCCCATCCTTCGTCGGCTTCAGCCAGGGTCTTATTGGACCCACCGTTGCCACCAAGCCAGTAACCGATGGTAAGATGCTCATTAAGAGAGCTGGCGGCGTCCGCGGTTTGATTCGGGATCGCCATCGAGGTAAGCAGAATCACTACAGCGAAAATCGCCGCCGGGATGCGCTTGTGGGTTAATCGATGCATAAAGCTGTTCATAAGTTATCTCCTCCATATGAAATAAGTGTGGTTACTCATCCAGTATCTGGTGAGTAAAGTTGATGGTTTTGCCGATTCATCCATCAAATCGGACTTGATTGTGTCATCCGTCTATTTGTCTGTATTTATTATATAAAGCAGGCGGAGCGTAGTCAATCCATGTTGCACAAGTGACAGTTTTTTTGCACAGTTGACGGTTTCCTGAAATAAGACTGGACAATTGTGACAAATAAATATGCATATCGGACGGGACAATTGTGCGGATTTGTACATGCGACAAAAAAATCACAGCACGACGGGAGCACAATGTACAAATACGTACCATTGAGGAAAAGTAAAAAAAGTGGTGGCAAAATGTTCTAGCGATAGTCCATATTAAAACCATCAAAATATGCACCTTCATTATCCCCAAAATCAATCCGCAAATAATCATCTAAAATTTCTACGGTAACGTAATCCACGCTTGTATGATCAAAAATTATTTTCTCCAAGGCGGTCTGATAAACCAGTAATGCATCCTGATCTTTTCCGTTGATCATCGGTCGGCCACCTAAAACGCGTTTACCGTGCCCTTGTTCATAGTCTATCCGATATGCCGTATGAGAGTTTAGATCAACATATATGCTAATACAGATCACATAGTTGTCTACCATTCCGGTAGTGGAAACATTACTAAATTCAAATAAGGCAAATCCATTATTTTAAACAGGTTAAGATTATCTTTTTTTTCATCAGCGTCTCCATTATGCTGTTTATATCTTTCTAAGGAAACACTGATTAAAGCAGTGTTTCCTTAGAAGCTCCGCGGGATGCGTACGGATGCGCAACGGGCATTGGCACTTCGTACCGCAAATCCGGCGCGGGAAACGATTTTATAAGCGTTTCACTAAGTATACTCCAAGCGGAAGGTCGTTACCATATTTAAGTTCCGCTAAATTGGTTAAGCCATCAGTAACAAATTAATATCCCCATCATAATCATATAGGTAATAGCGCATTCGACATAAGGAAGTGAAATTATGGGAACAGGACTATTGAAGTTGGAGATATATGCTGGGGAGAACACCGTACCGCTTGGTGATGCAACGGTGGTGATCAATGACTATGAGGGAAATGAGTTATATCGTCTGGGCACCAATGAAGATGGTGAGACCGATACGGTGGCACTCTGGGCACCGGATAAAGCGGGCTCATTGCAGGAGGATTATGCAAATATTCCATATGCCAAGTACGATGTCATTGTTCAGAGGGAGGGATATCAGCCGGTAATGTTACACGGTGTGGAGATTTTTGATACCGAGACATCGATCCAATCGGTTCAGATGCATCCGCGATTATCTTCATCAAGAGCCAGTTCGGCGGATGAAATAGAATATATTGATATTCCGGATAATTCGCTGCTGCTTGATACATCATGGGATCAGGAAGGACCGGCAGATGGTCAGACACGCGCATCCCAACCGGGAGCAACTGGCGGGCGTCCGCCTCGTGTATTACCTAATGTGGTGATACCGGCTCATATTACCGTTCATCTTGGTACCAAGAATTCTGCAGCCACTAATGTAACCGTTCCCTTTGTTGATTACATAAAGAATGTCGCCAGCAGTGAGATTTATCCCACCTGGCCGACCGCCTCACTGGAAGCTAATATCCGTGCGATCATTAATTTTGCCCTGAATCGTATCTATACCGAATGGTATCGCAGTCAAGGTTATAACTTTGATATAACAAATTCAACCTCCTCCGATCAGTATTATAAGCCGGGGCAGACTATTTTTAAGAGTGTGAGTGATGTGGTGGATCAGGTCTTTATGCAGTATTTGACCCGATCGGGTTTTCGTGACCCTTATTTTACCGAATTTTGCAATGGATCGACCGTGACCTGCCCCGGTCTTCACCAGTGGGGAACGGTGACCTTGGCCAATAATGGCTATACACCAATGGAGATATTACGGAACTACTATCCACGTGATCTGGTTATCAAAGAAGCCACTTCCATTGGCGGTACATTGCAGTCCTATCCGGGCTATAATTTGCAGACCGGTTCGCAGGGGAATGCAGTTAGGGTCATTCAGGATCAGCTCAACCGAATCCGTGCCAATTATCCGCTTATTCCGCCCATTGTCAATCGAAACGGCACTTATGGCGCTGATACCGCGGCGGCAGTCCGTACCTTTCAGGGGGTTTTCAATCTGCCCCAGACCGGGGTGGTGGATCGTGCGACCTGGTATAAAATATCATATATCTATGTGGCGGTCACTAAATTGGCGGAATTGGAAAGTGAAGGTGAACGCCTGGAGGTTGGCAACTCAATGCCTGGTAGTGTGATCAGAGAAGGTGCCAGAGGTCATGACGTGGTTACCCTCCAATACCTGTTGGATTATATTGCGGCTTTTTATCCCGAAGTCGGGACGGTGGTTCAGGATACGATTTTCGGCCCTAAAACGACGGCTGCGGTTAAGCAGTTTCAGCAACGGTTTGGTTTGACCGCCGATGGTATTGTGGGTCCGGCGACCTGGGCAAAATTATATGAGGTTTATAACAGTTTAAATGAAGCGGTCCCGCCGACCAATCCGCCGCAGGCAAACCCGCAATATCCCGGAACTTTGTTACGGGTCGGATCGGTTGGCAGCGGTGTTGCCACCATGCAGGAATTTTTGAATATGATCGGTTATAGTTATCCGGCGATTCCGAAGCTTACGGTTGACGGAGCCTTTGGGCCGGCGACCCAGACAGCGGTTCGTGCTTTTCAGCGGCAGTTTGGTTTGAGTCAGGATGGTATTATCGGACCGCAGACCTGGCAACGGATCGTTGATGTATATAATCAGACCAATGGATCCACACGGATAGCACCGCTTGCATAAATAATTTAGGGGTGTCAGGGAAACGCTGAGTTGATCAGTGTTTCCCTATTAAAATTCTGACTAAGCAGAGGCAAATACATTTATCACGTCGAGTAGGAGGGGGTTATCTCTTCCTACTCGATTTTGTCCTGTAAGTGGTCGGTTTACACACCTGTCCCAAAGTAGTATACTATGTAAAACGGAAACTATTTAGTACCTTCATAGTTACAAGAGAACAAACTATAATTTTCTACGGAGGATAATCACCATGAGTTTTACCACTAATGCCCCCTTTCTTTATGCCTTGGCGGCTATTGTCATCCTTTTCGTTATCGCACAATCGCTTTTTTTTCTCATTCGGGCCTATCGTCAGGCGAAGATGCTTAATATGGATACCAGACAGATCAATAAAATTATTGCATCCACCGCCCTTTTTACCATTGCGCCGGCCGTTTCCATTTTGCTGGGTGTGATTACCCTCTCCAAGTTCCTTGGTCTGCCTTTGCCGTGGATCCGGCTCAGTGTTGTTGGTGCCATCACCTATGAATTGCCGGCGGCTACCTCAACGGCAACGGCACTGGGAATACCCCTTGCCGAAACTATCGCTGATCCCAAGGTTTATTCGGCCATTGCATGGGTGATGACCCTGGGCATCATGCCGAGTATTATTCTTGTGCCGCTGTTGCTTAGGCGGATTCAGAAGGGGCTGGTCAGTATTAAGAATAAAGATGCTAAGTGGGGCGACCTGTTTATTACGGCCATGTTCCTTGGAATGATATCGGCCTTTCTGGGGATGGTTTTTGCGGATATACGCAGTGGATTGCCGGGCTTTATCCCCATTTTTGTTTTGCTTTTTTCTGCGATACTCATGGCGGTTTGTGGTTTGCTCATCAAAAAATGTGGTCTTAAGTGGTTGGAAAATTATGCTTTACCGATAAGTATGCTTGGTGCGATGGCATTCGCTACCGTGATCACTCCCATAATTGTCGGCTAAAATAAAAGATATAAAAAAGCTACATTTTGAAAAATCATAGTTTTTTCAAATTCTTATTTAAGCAGTTTCGCAGATAAAATCTGCGAAATGCATGGGATTAGAGCGATAGAAAATAAGAAAGTAGGAATAAGATATGAACAAGATAGATAATAACAAATCCAATAAAACTGCAGATAACAATCTTTATGCGGCTCAAAGTCATTTGTACGGGAAAATATGGATATGGACCGCTGCGGTTCTGCTGCTCTTTGTTCCGATTGCTATTTGCGTCTATTATGACGCATGGCCGGGATTTCAGCCGGTCTTTAAGGGATTGCTCGGCGTCGCCCCCATCTTCTGGACCGTCGGCACCATTGAGGTCATCACCTTTACGCCGATGTTAGGCACCGGCGGATCTTATCTTGGTTTTGTAACGGGCAATCTGACCAATCTAAAGGTGCCGGCAGCACTTAATGCGATGGAAGCGGTTAAGGTCAAGCCGGGGACTCCTGAAGGAGAGGTGGTTTCCACGATAGCCGTGGCGACCAGCTCTTTGGTCACCACGGTGGTTATCGGAGCCGGAGTGCTTTTACTCGCGCAATTAACGCCGGTTCTTAATTCTCCGGTACTGCAACCTGCTTTTGAAAATATCCTGCCGTCGCTTTTTGGCGGACTGGCGGTGGTCTATGTCGGTAAGAACTGGAAGATTGCGCTTGTGCCATTATTGTTTATGTTGGTGCTTTTCCTTTTGGTCCCATCATTGGCGTCGTCGGTTGGCATACTTGTTCCGGTCGGTGCCCTAATCTCTATCGGAGCCGCCCGAATCCTCTATAAAAGGAATAAATTATAAAGAGATAGATTTTAATCGGAGGATGCACATGAGCATAGGATCAATCGTTACTATATTAATAATCGCCGTTCTTTTCATTTTCATAATTACTATATTTATTAGGGCATTCCGCTTCCAACCGGAGTTGTTGCCGGCAAAATTGCCAGGTACCTACACCATCCCCCGTGCCAAGGCAGCCGATGATCTGGCGGCGATGATCCGGTGTAAAACGGTTTCCTATCGTGACGAAGCATTGGTGGATCGGGCTGAATTTGCTAAGTTTGTCCACCTTTTGGCCGAGCGCTTTCCGTTGATCCACCAGACCTGTACCCGCGAGCAGATCGGACCGGCAGGACTGCTCTATCATTGGAAGGGAAAGCAAAGTCGGTCACCGCTTGTCATGATGGCCCATTATGATGTGGTACCTGCCGATGAGGAACGTTGGGAACGGCCGGCTTTCGGCGGTTTGATCGAAGACGGTGTGCTGTGGGGGCGGGGTACCTTGGATACCAAGGGGACCTTGTGCGGAATCCTCGAAGCGGTGGAGCAGCTGATCGGCGATTCTTTTGTGCCTGAGCAGGATATATACCTTTCTTTCGGCGGTGATGAAGAGCTTGACGGAGAAAGCTGTATTGCAATTGTCAGATGGTTTGAGGAAAAGGGCATTAAACCGGGCATGGTGGTGGACGAAGGCGGGGCGATTGTTGAAGGGGTTTTCCCAGGAATAGGATCGGCCTGTGCTATGGTAGGCATCAGCGAAAAAGGAACGGTAAACATCGAATGTAGTATGGAAGGTGAAGGCGGTCATGCCTCCACTCCGCCAACCCATACCATTATTGGACAGCTTTCTTCCGCCGTCGTTCGTCTGGAAAGCCATCCTTTTCCCGCGGAGTTTACGCCGGCGGTGGCCGCAATGTTTGATACACTTGGTCGTCATTCCGGTCTGGCAGTTAAGCTCATTTTTGCTAATCTGTGGTGCTTCCTGCCCTTGCTTAAACTGGTCTGTCGCAAAGCCGGCGGTGAACTAAACGCGATGATGCGCACTACCTGTGCCGTCACCCGGATGGAGGGCAGTAAAGCTTACAATATTTTGCCACCATATGCAACGATCGGTTTAAATCTACGCCTGCTCGGGAGTAGCACGATATCCTCAGCGTTAGATCATCTTCGTAAGGTAATGAAAAATGATAAGATTAATCTTCGTCTGGTAAGCGGTATGGAGGCATCCATCTGCTCCGATACATCAGGTGCAGAGTGGGCAACCCTGAAGCAGGTTATCCATACTACCTGGCCAGATATCCTTATCGCCCCCTATCTGATGATGGGTGCCAGCGACTCGCGTCATTACTGTCGGATAACCGACCGGGTTTACCGTTTTTCGGCAATGCAGCTCAGTAAAGAAGAACGAGCGATGATCCATGGACACAACGAACGGATCCCGTTAGAAAGCTTTTACAAGACCATTGAGTTTTATTTGCGCTTGATCGAGGCCTATAAAGCATAAGCTGTCGTACGAATGGTTAAATCATGTAAAAAGCCGCTCCCGGAGGTAGATCCGATGGCGGCTTTTTATGTGATGCGATGTCTTGTTGGAACGTTACTTCTGATTTCACTTTTCACTTCCGATCCTACTCCTTTGGCGTCTCGCGCCTCTCAACGGTTTCCTGAGCGTCCCTGTGAAGCTACTCATGTTGCTTAATATGCGGCTGTTTTAGCCGTTATCATTTGTTTGGCCAGAATTGAATTGAAACCGGCACTTTCCGGTTCTTTCCGGCGCTTATCCTGTCTGCCTTCCGTTTCCGGGATTTGGAGGTGGGAAAGCATTAGGATGGATTGGACGCTGAAACGGTCGATAATTCCATTTACCTGCATAATGATCCCTCCTTGGATACATATTTCAACCTCAATAAGTATATCGGCTAGTTGGAGGGTACAGGACAGGGGGGAGTGGTATTTATTATTGCCAATTATAGGCAGTAAGCTTTCATTATGATAGGTAGTGGCGCAACTTTTCCATCATCAGGTTGATATCAATGGGCTTGCCGAGATGGTCATCCATTCCCGCTGCGAGACAACGCTCGATGTCCTCCCGATAAACATTGGCGGTCATGGCGACGATCGGAAGATGGTTTTCACTAGTCAGAGTCGCCCGAATGTATTGGGTGGCTTCCAGGCCATCCATTTCCGGCATTTGTACATCCATGAAGATAAGATCGTAAGCCCCCGGAGCGTCGGCCACCATCTCGACCGCTTCCCTGCCATTTTCCGCCATATCCATAATTAAGCCGGTATGTTCCAGCAGAGCTTGAAGGATCTCACGATTGATCGGCAGATCTTCGGCTATTAAAATCCGTTTGCCGGAGAATTCACCAGTTTGAAGCTCGGTGCTGATTATTTCAGTGTTCCTTTCGGTACTATCAGTGCGTTCACACTGGCTGTCAGCTCGCTTAAGCTTAACGGTAAAAAAGAATCGGGAACCGTGTCCTTCCTTGGACTTAACCGCGATCGTACCGCCCATCTTCTCGACGATACGCCGAGAGATCGCCAGACCTAAACCGGTACCGCCATAACGGCGGGTAATACCACCCTCGGCCTGTTCAAAAGCTTGGAAGATTTTATCTTGCTGCTCTATCGGAATACCGATACCGCTATCGGAGACTTCAATCTGCAGTTCGTAGGCATCGTCGGTATCCCTGATCAGGGTGGTGCCAAGATGAATGTGCCCGCCTTCCGGAGTGAATTTGACAGCATTGGCTAGCAGATTGATGATCACCTGAGTAAGATGCTGTTCATCGCCCAACACACAGGACGGAACATCAGAATCGACGGTCAGCGAAAAGAACAGCTTTTTTTCTTCGATACGAAAACGGACGAAGGAAACCGCTTTATTAAGCATCTCCCGAAAGGGAAAAGGGAGATCGGACAATTCAAATTTGTTGGCCTCGATCTTTGACAGGTCAAGGATATCGTTGATGATGCCCAACAGATGCTTGGAGGCTTCATCAATTTTACCGAGCGCATAATCTTTACGCCCCAGTTCGGTGGTATTGTGTCCGACGGTGGTCATGCCGATTATGGCGTTCATCGGGGTGCGCATCTCGTGACTCATGCGGGATAGGAATTCACTTTTGGCCTGATTGGCATTCTGCGCTTCGGTCAGCGCTTGCTGTAACTTTACGGTGGTGGACAAAAGATTGGCTTCCATATCATTACGTAACAGTGCATCGGCGATCAGCTCACTGGCCGAGCGGAGGATACTTTCTTCATTGTGGGTAAAAAGTCGTTCCTCATGGCAGTTGTCAAAGCCAAGGAATCCCCATAGTTCATCCTTTACAAAAATGGGAACCAGTAAGATAGCTTGAATATCCTGGGAAGCCAGCATTTGCTGTGGATCACCTTCGATCTGACTGATAATTTCATTGATACACGATCCTTTTGCCAGGCGTTCTTCCCACCCAGGGGCAGTTTCGGACAGGATGATCTTGGGGTCGGGGTAATCGTGCGGTGATTCCATGGCATCAGCCCATTCATATAACTGTGTACAATAAATCCGCTCATCCTGGTAAATGATCTGCCGTATATAGACACGATCGGCACCGGCGGCTTCCGCCATAATCCCCATCGCGTGCAGTAAAGCCGACTCAAATTCGGTGGCATCGGCTCTTAACAGGGTGGTAGACATTTGGTTGACGGCGAACAAAAGCTTATTACGGGTTTCAATCTCGTCGATCATCCGGCGGTGTTCCCTAAGATCTCTGACATAACCGGCCACAACATACTCATTATCATATTTAACCCGCACAAGGGTGACCTCGGCAGGCAGGGGGATCCGATCGGTGGTCTGATGCATCCATTCAAAGACATGACGGCCCTCGTTAAAGGCCCGCTTTATATTATCGTTGCATTGCTCTAAGGAGGCACTTCCATCGGGCTGATAGGTTGGATGACAACGGCTGAAGCCTTCGATCTGCTCCTGCTTATTGCGAAAGTGAAAGAGCTTTACAGCCGCTTCATTGCAGTCGATCAATTGGTGCTGGCGGTTAAAGAGATAACAGCTAAGTGGGGTGGCATCAAGCATAAGCCTGGTCCGCTCATCGGCGGCACGAATGCGCTCCGCCTCCTCGTGGCGACCGACCATATTGGTGATCATCATGCCGGCGGAACGGAGGATATCGGTTTCATAATCGGAAAATAGCCGCTCCTCCTTACGGTTCTCAAAGAGTGCCAATCCCCAGAACCGATCGCCGGTAAAGATTGGAAAGGCAAGAACCGATTGACAATTAAATTGTTTAAGCGAGTCACCGTCGGGCATCTGGCTGACAATGCCATTAATATAATCACCGCCTGCCAGGATGGTCTGCCAGCTTGGGGCGACATCGGCATAAGATAGGTCGGTAAGATAGTGATGGGGGGGAGCAGAACCGCCCGACCGATGGTCCCAGCGATAGGTCTGGGTAGCATAGAGCCGGTTATCCTGTTCATAGTTTTGAAAAACCGACATCCGGTCAAAATGTGCAATGTCGGCAATAATGGAGAGTCCATCGCTCATCGCCTCAACAAACTGTCCTTCACGGAAGGACAAAAGCAGCAGAGCGGCTTGATTCAATGCCGATAGCATTTGTTCACGGTCTTCCAGTGCTTCGGCAACCTGCTTAATGGCGGTAATATCAATACCATATTCCAAGTGGGCTTTGTGTCCGCCCGGCCAGTCGATGAGCAGAGCGGTTTTCTGGTGAGTACGTCCATCCGATTCGCAATGATCCCATACGATGACCTGATCGGGATCAAGCTGTAGCTGATTATAAGGACAAAAGTCACATTTGCGGTCAAGTCCCTGGATGAGCGTATAGCAGTATTGTCCAATGCCGTCATCAGAGATATTAAAGGCCTTCCGGATATTATCATTGAGAAAAAGAATCTCGCCGGTCTCCGGCACGGTAACGCAAATAAAGGCATTCAGTCCATTGAGGATACTTTTAAGGATGGCAAGCGAGGTTTCCGTATCGGCAATATGATCAACAGGATCAGTGGTATTGTTGGTAGAATTGTTAGGAATAGGGTCAGACATCGGGTTTATTCCTCCAGTGGCATAAAATTATTAGGGTTTATGTTTATCGGTTGATTCTGAGGATGATCTACCCCATTATAATTTATTGCGACGCTTTTTTCAACCAATATTGCTCTAATAGAACGCCGGTAATGGATAGTTGGCCAACGCCCTCCTCGTAACTAATCATTGATCAAATTATACTCTTCCCACGGTAGCGCAATTATTTTACTGACATGATAATAATCACGGTAAAATGTATTAATCCAGTATTCAGGATCATCACTTAGATCATTATCGTGTGCTGTGCTGTACCGGTTGGCAAATTCCGGTCGGTGCATCGGCACGATCACGGTCGTCTTACCTGCCGCCGCCGCATCCTCAAGCAAGGCGATCCGTTCATTTTCTTCACGGTATATTCGGGCAAGGTTTACCAGATTTTCGGTATAGGTAAAAAAGAGCCACAAAGTCATGATGGATATTACCACGATCCGGCCGACAAGATAATACCGCCCGAGCTCCGAAGTTTTTTTGTCCCCCTCATCAATGCTCACCGCATGATCTGCCTTTTCGTTATTATCATAAAAAATGCGCGCAAAGCTCTGCAAACAGATAAGGATCAGAAAAATGCCGATTCCAAAATAGGCACGGTCGGTCGGCGGGGGAATCATAATTAATGCTCCGGTAGCGGCCACGGCGGCAAAGAAAAAAGAAATATTATTTTTAATAACGGTCATATCCTTTTTGACTACCAGCGCCAACACAACCAAAACCAAAAGCAGGCACAGCAGTTCAAAAAATAACCGTTCAATCGTCAACGTGCATTTATATAATCTTGATAGATATGCCCAAAGCCCGGTATAATTGTCGCTCATCAACGATGCTCTCATCGATATGCCGGGTGATAACAGCAACCCAGCCATTCCGCCGGTGAGGCCCACATGGCTGGTTACCATAAACGCCCGAATGGCCTTTTCACCGGTCCTCCTTCTTGTCCTGACAGAAAATAAAGTCATTATAAAGATACATACCAAGGCGCCACCGGAAGTGTTTTCACTGCACCATCCCGCCACAAATCCCCAAAAGAGGCATATTATCGCCATAACGATACCATGCGGCTCTTTTGCCATCCCTAAATTTTTTCGGTAAAAAGTAATAAAGCCAAGAATTATTACCATACCCCACAAATAATTGCAGGCGCCACTCAACCAGAGTATGGTTTGACCAAATTGAACACTATACCGAAAGAGCATTCCGGCGATGAGAAGCAATAAGCTCGGATGGTGTTTGTGCCCAGCCACTTTTCCACTCAAAGACATCAATATATTTTCATAAATCAGCATCACCAATAATATAAACATGCCACTGTTAAGTAGATTAAAAAGCCATTTATCGGCGGACAAGAACAGTCGGATGAAAAGTTGGGTGATAAAACGTCCGTTATGGAGCAGATATTCCTGATACTGCTGAACGATCAGCCCCCAAAGTGAGTTGCTGTAGCTAACCTCCAGACGATAAGCCAAATCATCTGACAAATGAGGGGTTAAGGCATTATACAAAAAAATCATAATAAAGAGGGTAACCATAATCAGTGGTAGACAAAATTTCTGTAACCGCCGGGATAACTTGATCATACTTTGCATTGGCATTCTTTCCTTAGTGATAGTTTAAAGTGATAGTTTAAAAAATCATAGATTTTTTAAACTTTTATTTAAGCAGTTTCGCAAATAAAATCTGCGAAATGCATGGGTATTTGTGTTTGATTTTTATTACCTTTAGGCAAAGCCCCCTTTTTAAAACCTGAAATGTACGCAAAGTCCTGCCATTAGACAATAATATTTCATTATACATTAGTTAATAACTATATTCAATGACTATACTCACTGCCTAAGATTGTTTAATTAAAATTTAATAAAATACTGCTAATTTTCAAATTTAATAAAATACTTATGACTTCCTAATTAATTATTTAAATCATATAAAATTAATTATATAAATCATATAAAATTATATAAAATAATAAATCAAATGAAATTCTTGTGGGCCAAGGCTAAAGGTCGCGATAGTCATTAAGGTGGCGAAATGTCTTAAAACAGCACAAAATAATTTTAATTTCTGGTTGAAATATTAGGCGTTAGCAGATACAATGAAAGATAAGCTTGTATAGTACATATCAATAGGCAGTTGCATGATTGCCATAATAAAAAGGGAGAGGGATTATGAAATTAATGAAAAAAAGTTTATTGTTGTTTATTCTGATGATTTTCCTTGGTACGACCGTGTTAGCGGGTTGCGGTAATGCGGCGGAACAAGGTAATGAGAGTGAGACGCCACAGGAGACGGCGCCAGCCGATGAGCCGACCGAGCCGGTCGAGGTCCCGGAGGAAGAGGAAGTGACACCGGAAGAGGTCACCGAGGTATCCTATCCGGTCAACACCTCTCCGAAGGAGGTTATTATCTACTTCAGTAACTGGGCGGTGTATACGCGGGGGGCACTTGGTGAAGTGGCATCGATCCCGTGGGATAATATTACATATATTAATCATGCTTTCTGGTCGGTTGCACCGGCAGATGGAACGACCGAGAGTAGCTTTGACCGGCGTGATAGCGGAGCTGAACCGCGGACCGAATTTGAGATTATTTCGACCGATCCTGATGCCGATTATCTTGATGAAACCCCCAGTGAGATGGATGGTTCGCTACCGAAGAATCATTTTGCCCAGTATGAGTATTATGCCGAGCAGTACCCGGATGTCAATATTATGATCTCACTGGGTGGCTGGACCGAAAGTGGTTATTTTTCCGAAATGGCCTATACCGAGGAAGGACGGCAGACTTTCATTGACAGTTGTGTGGCATTGATCGAAGAATATCCGTGGATCGACGGGATCGACGTGGACTGGGAGTATCCGGCGGGGAATCCTGATGGAGAACGGTTGCCGGAAAATGCCGATGATCAGGGTTGCCCGATCTGGGGAACGGCGGAAGAGGATAATGCCAATTTTGCGCTGATGTTAAAAGGGCTTCGCGAGGCACTGGATGCCCAATATGGTGCCGGCAATAAAAAGATGACTGCCTGTGCATCGGCTTCATACGGATATACATTGCCCTGTCAGGATTGGGTGGCAGCAGAGCCGTATCTTGATTATATCAATATTATGACCTATGATTTTGCCGGAACCTGGGCAGGGGTCACTTCGCATAACAGCAGTATCACCGATACGGTCAGTGCGGTAGCCTTTTTGATGGGTAAGAATATTCCGACCGCTAAGCTGAATATCGGTTCACCACTCTATGGAATGGATCTTAAGATGACCGCGGTCAATCCTGAGGTGATTGTTGGTGCGTCGATCGAGGCGGTCCGTCCCAGCGCGGTGGAGATCGACCAGAGTATGATCATTGATTTTATGAGCCAATCGGTCAGTGGATATACGGTAAAGCTGGAGAATGGGCGGGCGGTTAAAGAGGCCGATTTTGACAATGGTGGCACCGGCTGGCACTTTGACTATAGTGATAGTGCAAAGGCCCCCTATTTGTACAATGATGATGAGGGATCTGAATATTACGGCTGGTTCATTTCCTATGAGGA
>JAITWD010000297.1 GCA_031285465.1 Lachnospiraceae bacterium | reverse complement strand
CTCTACCGAATAATTTAATATCATGAGCGACTGCGCAAATAATAGCTGGAGCAGATTAAAGGTGATATTGGTTATTGTTGTGATGGTCAATGCCATTGCGCATCGGTGGACCATCCGCTCCGCCGCCGCTACTGCCCCGGCAGAATATCGTTCCTTTTGCATTTCATCAAACAGGTGCTTCGCGGCGAAAACCACAACGATATTCAGTACATAGGGCAATACCTTGACCACATAGCCTAACCTTAGAAATATATAGCTTGCCCCTAACATATGCTCATTTCCACTGTTGCCTGCCTGTAAAGCGGTTATCGAATCCAGCAGATCGCTAAAGCCGGCGCCAAATACCATAAATATAAACAGAGCATTCAGTCCATCCAGCAAAACGGTAATAGGGCGCTCAAGTTTTTGCACCCTTCCCGTGGTGAATAAGCGTGTTATCTGAAGAATAAGATAGCCGACCACCAGCGAATACACCGCGCTGCCGAGGATCGCTTTACCGATGGGCGGCGCAGCGATCTTACCCAGCATGGCGATCGATCCAGGGTTAACCATGAGATAGAGCACCACCAACAGCACCACACTTAGCACCACCAGTAATCCATCCGCCCAATGGAGTTTTCGTCGTTTGCTCAACCAAAGCAGCAACCCGATGGGCAACAGACCGATCACCAGATAGATCACGATCGCCACCCCGTTTCCCCATCCGCCGGAAAGCGAAAGCGCCCGCAGCCCCATCCCGATCTGCTCAAAAGGGAAGGCTATCGCAACGGAAAAAACACCCGCCGGCGAGACCTTCAAAAAACAAAGCGCGATACAAACCACCGCTTCAACCGCCAAAAATCCTTGAAAAACTTTGCGCTCCATAGTCACCTCCAAATTATTGTTATTCGATAATTCCATTAATTTGAGTTAAGAATATCACCCGAATTATCGTTTGTCAATAATTTTTGGGGATTAGTTTGATATAAGATATAAAAAGGTCATAGCTACTCACGAATATCATGCTTGCATGAATATTCGTGAGTAGCTATGACCTTTATCTACATTATAAAGATTAACTTATGCTGTCACTTTATCCTCAATACTAAGTGACGACAATAGGTGAACACAATCGCTTATATCGTGGCATGAAGTTACCATCCTCAGCTATTACTTAGTCTTAAATAAGGCGATCCAGAATAGCTTCGCTTTACTTTACACTACTCTCGGTTGCTTCCCCCGCGACCGCTTCCGCAGCAATTTTTGCCATTTTGATATTCTTGGCTTTGCGCAGGCGAATCCCTAACAGGACCGCTATCACAACCAAAACAGCAATAACGACAAATACTATTAAGTAAGAAAAGAATGCATTAATAAACAATATCAAATTATCCATTTTAAGCCTCCGCATATGTTACTGGTATGATCCATGTAAATACCTATTCCAATAATATCACTATCACCGTTCCATCGTCAAGTGGCTATGTGGATCAGTACGCTTTTTGCGACCTTTTTGCCACGCTTATGCGATATTTATGGCGCCTTTATTGACCGGTTATACTAGTTATGCTATTATTGGAGACAACCTGTTATCACTAAGGAAACACTGATTAAATCAGCGTTCCCCCAATATTTTGTTAATGTTTGCTATCGGAGGATGTCATGGCTTCAAACCAGGATAAAATAGTTAACTTCTATAATACATATGCAGAGGATGCGCGGGCAACTAAATCGCCCTCCGGTAATATTGAATTTTACTATACCGAAAAGCTGGTCGGTGAATTTATAAAGCCAGATGCCCAGGTGTTGGAATTAGGCTGTGGCACCGGTCATTATGGGATGATTTTTGCCGATCGGTGTCATCAGTACACTGCGGTTGATCTTTCACCGCATAATATTGATATTTTTAATCGGAAGATAAGTACGCACAAGAAGCTTAATCTTAAAACGATGGTCGGCGATGCCACCCGGCTCGACCAACTAGACAATGATAGTTTTGATGTCGTTTTGTGTCTGGGACCGATGTACCATCTGCCGGAAGATGAACGGAGCAAGGTTTTTGATGAATGTCGGCGCGTGGCACGTGACGGTGCCATAATGATCTTTGCTTATATCAACCGGTTAGGGGCATATGTGGGTGCATGTATCCATGATCCCTTGCGGGATATTTATCCCAATGCCGATGCCAACCGGTATGTGTTCGAAGAAAGCACCGATGACGTTAACACGGGGATTTTCTTTTATACTTCACCGGAAGAAATGGAACAGGCGGCTGATGGTAAAGGTCTACAGGTGCTCAAACACTGCGGCGTGGACTTTTTCTTTACCGACAGTGCGGTCGATCAGATGGATGCTGAACAGCTCCGCTGTTTTCCTATGATATAAAATAGTGGCTCAATAGTCCGCCACCTCATCCTCCATAAGCTCCTCCCCATCTGCGGCTGCCGTCGCCAAGCGGTCACACCGTTCATTTTCCGGATGCCCATTATGCCCTTTTACCCAGATAAAGTTGATCTTATGTGCCTGTCCGGCTTTAAGCAGACGTTGCCACAGGTCAATATTCTTAACCGGCTTGGTGGTGCCGATCCGCCAGTTCTTCGCCAGCCACCCCTCGATCCAATGTTGATTAAAAGCTTCGGTCAGGTATTTAGAATCGGAAAAAAGATCCACCTGACAGGGGCGGTTTAATGCCTCCAGACCGATTATCGCCGCCATCAATTCCATTCGATTATTGGTGGTTTTTTTGTAACCTCCAGAGTACTCCCGCTCATGGAGACCACCCTGACCATCAATATACTGCACTACTGTTCCATATCCACCCGGTCCGTCCGGGTTACCCCGCGCCGACCCGTCGGTATATATTGTCACCTTCATCTTAATCTCCATACCTCTCTTAGAAGTCCTTCCCGTCTTAGAAATTCTTCCCGTCTTCTACATGCCGCGAAAAGCGGCATAAAAAACACGTAAACCACGCCAGAAGAATGAATCTCCGATTCATTCTTCCAGACGGGACTTAGCATTTCTTAGACGGCGTCTTTTGACGTCTTAGAAATTCTTCTAGACGGGATTTAGCATTTCTTAGGTGGCGTCCTTTGACACCTTAGAAATGTTTCCCGTCTTGTCTTCCCACCTTCCGCTAACAAGGAATCGCTCCGCCAGTCGTTCGGCATCGGTCACCAGCCGTTCATCATAACCCATGACCCGAAGCAGTTTGATCGCATTTCTTGTCGTTGCCCGGCCGTTCTTTAGCAAATAGGGGAAGTAAATATCACCCTCCCTGAATTCCTCTTCAAAATGATAGTTATCGTACTCTTTTTCCAGTAAGTAGGTCAATTCAATATCATGGGTGGCGGCAAAACAGAGGCGGTTTTTACCGCCCAGGTTGCGCAGTATCTGGGTGGAAGCGGCGATCCGCTCCACCGTATTGGTCCCCCGTAGCACCTCATCCACCAGGATGAGCACCGGAAAGCGTGCCTCTTTTGCCATATCGGTCAGCCGCTTCATCGATTTGATCTCCGCCATATAATAGCTGTCCCCCTTCAGGATATCATCCCGCAAAGACATTGAGGTGGCAATATGAAAAAAGCCGGTCTTATAAGAGGATGCCGTACAGGTATGGATGGTCTGGGCTAAGATCGCATTGAGCGCCACCGTCTTTAGGAAGGTCGATTTGCCAGAAGCATTGGAGCCGGTCAGCAGGATACTGCGATTGACCCGCAGATTGTTCTTGACCGGATCGGTCAAGAACGGGTGGTATAGCCCGGAAGCGACAATATTTTGAGTCATAACCGCCTGTTCGACCGTAAACTCCGGGATGGCAAAGCCCTGACCTTTGCGTGCCAGTCCGGCGCGCCAGGCACCAATAGCGATAAGTGCTTCAATTGAACCGGCGACGGTCAGGATCCGGTCGATCGCCGCTTTGTGGCGGTTAACCTCGGACAGCATCTGATTAAACTTGATCAGATCAAGATGAAAGCCCATGCGCAGGTAATCCATCAGCAATTCCAGCGGATTGCCCGAAGCATTCATTCGTGAAGGTGACATCAATAAAGAGGATCCCCGGCGGAATTTTCGGAAGGCATTCTTACACCTTATCATCTCCGCCAGTTCCTCTTTAAGGATCGGAATGGGGTGCTTCTCCATATCACGGATACAATGCAACAAACGAAAAATATAGCTGAAGCTGGTGATATAGGGATCGATCTCTTTTTTTATCTTAAAATAGGTCATCAGATTATACGATAATACCCCAAACAACAAGGTGATCCCTATCGTAACCGACCCAAAAAAGGCGGCAATGGCAACGAAAAAAGCGATGATCGATAAATAATGCCGCAGATTGTTTCTTGTTCCCAACTCATCCAGATAGTCCAAGTAATTATAAATGGAATATTTGCCGGTCCGACCCAGCTTTGCCATCAGGAACTGCCAGGCAACCCGTGGATCTTCATTTTCCTGAAAATAAGTGATGATCGCTTCACGCCGGTCCAGTTCCCCCTTATCGGTGGCCGGGGAGCGCAAAAGGTAGTATAGATACTCTTCTCCCGCCGAGGAATAGGTATAATTCATACGACGGAATAATTCGTCCATTTCCAGATCATTCCAAGTAATATCATCGATGACGATACCGGTTTGGTGACTGCGGTAATAGCAGGCAATATTTCCGTATTGCTCGGCAATATATTCCCGGCGCGGCAGGATGCCGTAATCGGTCCGAAGACGACCGATAAATTTCCGCTGCTCGGCCTGCTCGCGGAACCAGCCGAAGATCATGATAATGACAACAAAACCAACCGCGACAATTGCAAAAATCAGATACTCCATTCCTTCTCCTTTTGATGGTTACTTTTAGTGCGACTATTCCGCACTTTGTGCTTCATAGTAACAATTATGCTCCGCCATCCTATCGGAGCAAACGGGCGGCAATCTCATTCGCCTTAGCATATATGACTGTAGGATCCTCACCGATATGAAAACCGTCACGATCATAAAGAATGCGGCCGTTTATCATTGTCATAATGACATTTTGTTTAGTGCCGCTATAGACAATGTTGGCGACCGGATTATTGATGGGTTGCATATTGGGCTGTTGCAGATCCAGCAGGATAATATCGGCAAGCTGACCGGCCGATAGGTTGACCGACTCGGTCAAGCCCATGCAACGGGCACCGTTGACACATGCCATCTGGAGCACCTTCGCGGCGGCAACCGCCGAAGCATCCGCCTCACGATATTTTGCCAGACCGGTTACCAGAAACATCTCCCGGAAAAAATCCAAACAGTTATTACTCGCCGGTCCATCGGTCCCGATGGCAACCGGAATCCCTTTTTTAAGAAAAGCGGCAATCGGGGCAATCCCGCTGGCCAATTTAAGATTGGAGGCAGGATTGGTGACCGCATACAGTCCTTTTTGCTGAAATAAATCCAAATCCTCGTCGGTCATATGGACGCAATGATAACCGCCACCACCATGATCAAACAGACCCAATGACTCAAGATAGACCGCCGGCGTTTGGTTTTGGTGACGCTCACGACATCCGCACACCTCCGCCGCCGTTTCCGCCAGATGGGTAAAAACCGGCGCTTTATAATGCTGGGAAAGCCCGGCAACCTCGCGAAGCAACCCTTCCTGGCAGGTATATTCGGCATGAAAACCCAGATGAAACCGATTAAGCCGGTCGCGACCGTTAAGCTGCTCGTAAAGCTCTGCCATCCGCGCGGGGGTGATCGCACTAAAATCGTTGATCCCTCCCACCTGAACACAGCGCATCCCACTGTCCCGACAGGCGGCGGCAATGGTCTCGGGGGTCAGATACATTTCAAAAATGGCGGTAATACCGCCGGATAAATATTCTAATATCGCCAGCCGGGTCAGATGGTAGATATCCTCTCCGGTCATCTGCGCCTCCACCGGAAAAATCTGTTGATTAAGCCACTGCGAAAGGGGCTGGTCATCGGCATGGGAACGCATCAGAGTCATGGCTGAGTGGGTATGGGCATTTTTAAAACCGGGTAGCAAAAGATTGCCGTGACAATCGATTTCACGATCCCATACCACCGCCCTTGATCGAGCCTCACCCGCTCTAGCGATACCGGCTTTGTCGGCATGAGCGCTGTTGACATCGCCATAAACGGTATCAAAGCCGGTAACCTCGCCATAAGCAGTATCAGCGCCGGTGACATCACCATAAGCAGTATCAGCACTGGCAGTATCAGCACTGGCAATATCAGCATCAACGCCGGTCTCTCCGACATAAACGATCCGCTCCCCCCGTACATGCACTTCACCGTTGAAAATGGGGCGGTTCTCTTCCATAGTCAATATCCGGGCATTATATAAACGATAATTCATTTATTCTCCCATGCATTTCGCAGATCCTATCTGCGAAACTGCCTAAATAAAAATTTGAAAAATCTATGATTTTTCAAACTA
>JAITWD010000276.1 GCA_031285465.1 Lachnospiraceae bacterium | reverse complement strand
GTACAACAGGATTGACATTTTTTCAACTTTACCTCCTTTGCAATTTCCCTCACATTTCTTTTTCAATTTTTCTTGATAAATTTCCCCTTACAATTTTTCCGATAGATTTCTAAGGTTATCGGTGTCTTGTAAAAAGCTATTGATCTGGAAGTCCTTTTTCTGCATGTAGTCCACCCCTAATTTGACCGAAGATTTGAGCATCTGGTCAAAATCGTCCTCACTGCCTTCGTTGGTCAGGTTCATCAGAACTTTGATGAGCAGGAAAAACATCGCGCCGTTAATCTTGCCGATCTTCATCAGCATCTTGGCTAGGCGGTCGGTGTCGTGATCGGCGATAGCTTTGATTTCGTCTACATGATAGATGGCGGTGAGTTCCTGGCGGATGATCTGCGCGATGAAGTCGATATTTTCGCGGTTGCCTTCGAGGGAGAGTCCTTGGTCAACGTATTTTCGGACCAGGTCAGAGGTGGTGGTGTGGGTTTTGGTGGCTAGCTTGTCGAGTGATTCGAGGGTTTGTGAGGGGAAGTTGATGGAACGTTTTTGGGTTTTGGTGGGAATGGGTGGGTACCTCCTTTCGTTAAAAAGGCACTTGCCGGGTGGGCAAGTGCCTTTGGTTAAAAAATATCGGATTGATTCGCGTATCATTCTTGACCGTATCGCCATTCGTTAAGCCAGTCAACCAGCATCTTTCCAATGCGCAAATATTCCGTAATCATATCAAAATCCTTATTCTTTGGATCGGCAAAATTGACCACCAGTTTAGGGTCATTTTTAACCACTTGAGCAGTATCTTCTGCAGACATCCTCTCAAAATATGATTTTGATTCTCCAATAAATGTATTTTCTAAACGTTGCAAAGCTTCACCCGTTATTTTTTCGCCAAACATACGCTTATTGGCAAAACCTTTTTCCTTAATATAGCTTTGGAAAGTCTCATACTCACTATCATTTTCATATAGTGGTATTACTCTTAGTAGTATCTCCTCAGCATCTTTGGAATAGCTCCCACCCCAATTACTAAATACAAAGCGAAATATCAAATAGTGCAAACTATTTTTTATGTAATAGGCATTAAGCGGGGGGAAATCTGGGGGTATTATTCTAGTTCTTCCTTCATCAATGGATTCCACAGGACTGCAAAATAATGGGATATCTTTGTAATAAAGCACCACCTCATCTCTATTTGAAAAATCTGTATGGTAACTTACATTGCAGAAAGCAAATAGGTAATAAAAAATATATCCTATTGCTTCATCATTTACATCATTAGCACGCCTTGGCAATTCATTCTCATCGTCCTCAGCGTTAATGACATAATATACTGTATAGTCCGGATCCGGTAAATAATAGAAAAAGTCATCATAATTTCCGTGTTTATTAGGTGCACCATCTAAACTTTCCCAGTTTTCCAGATCAACCAAATAGTTTTTTGCACGCTGTGAAGGATTATACAGCAAGCCAAAACGACGCTTCCATAATAATTCTGCATCATATAAATCGGCTGTCGAATCACGAGGAGTATTTGTATCACCTTTGCGGCTATAAATACATCCTTTAAAAATCTTTTTCTTATTATTCGGTTCTTTTTTATTTCCCCCCTCATAATCTTCCATTAAATAAAATGGAGTATTATCATTTTGCTTAATAATTATTACATCAATATCTTTATCCATAATCGAAATGCTTTTAACATAAACCTCTGGAATATGACCCCCAGCCCACTTCGGTTTTCGACGGAGCAAATCAATCACCTTTTGCTGATTTTTTCGCTTATCATTGTCTATCTCGCATACTTCAAAATCATTATTTATGCCAATAATGACATAGCAATCCCTATTTGCCGGACTATTTGCCATACAAATGATATCGTGAATCAAATCAGCATTATTATTATGCCATTCCTCTTTAAAGTCCCAGTAATCACCTTCTGCATGAAGATCAATTAACTTTTTAATTTCATTTTCTAAATTCAGTTCTTTCATATTTATTTACTCTTTCTTCTAGTCTTGGGCGAGCATAATCACTATAAATTAACGGAGTTGCTTATTAATCTGACAAACACCTATTTATACTATAACAAATGAATATTTCAACCTCAACATAATTAGTGCGAATTAATGATTTGTCCTAACATGCCTCATGACCTTTGATTTCCACTATAAAAATGAAAAAACTGCACCGAATTGACAGAGGTTCCAATAATAACCCCTAAACTATCCCATAACCCCGTTGTAGGCTCTGCCTACAAGCCGTTTGACGGTTCGGTAGAACCCGCCTATTCCTGCCTTAAGTCACAAATCGTCGATTTGTGTCAATAAGTGTCCCGAACCGCTATGCGGTCGGAACCATTATCGCTTCGCTCATAACAGTGAAAAAAGGTAACGGTCTTTCATCCATCCCTAACAGACCGTTAATCCCTCTCCTTTTCAGCTTAGACTTTCAATCAATTTGTTCCGACCATATATTTAAAAACATACGTATGCTATAAATATATTTTATCTTATTTACCGCTCATCTGGTTACCTTAAATCGAATTCATACCAACTCTTTTCAAAAAACAGGTAACTACGAACACAACTTGGGTAACCATTTCCACAAGATATAAAGTAAAATCATCATATAACTTGCGCAAGAAATAAAAAAATACGAGGAGATGTTTTTATGAGTTGTAAAAAATCAAAGAAAATAAAAATTATTAACTATTGTGGATGCGATAAAAACGACGGTTATGCCATTCCCTCCATCGGCGAAAATGGCAACTGGTTCATCGGCGATGAGGATACTGGTATAAATGCCAAGGGTGAGGTCGGTCCCACCGGACCGCAAGGTATGCAAGGCATTCCTGGTGAAAAAGGTGATAAGGGCGATTTACATGATACATCGCTTATCATCCGTCCTGACTTGTGGACGGTTGGAACCGAATATGATTTTGGTGCTGGCTTATATGGGCAGCGATTTACTGGCGCAATTACTGCTACAACGGAGACAAATATTATTACTATCTTAAATGACTCTGATGTACTGGCAATATGTGATTTTGGTGGAACCTATAACAATGGCTTAGGTTCTGATCTCGGTTTTGGTTCAACCTATGCCTCCAATAGATCAAGCATCACCGAGTCAAACGCAGTCAGTATCAAAGACAAGCGTCTATATATTACAACCTGCTGCATTACTCAAAGAACCAACGCCCCTTATGACATCTGGATTAAATACACCAAGTAGTCCCCATGTTGAAAACTGGCACATTAATTTAATTTCTAAAGAGCGACCTCAATTTACTGTCGCTCTTTTTGAAATTTACTCAGCAATACATCTAATTTACAATTGAAAGCTTTCATATTTCACCGCTCCATCCCCTCCGTCACCCCCTCCCTCGCCACCTCTTCCCAAACCGCCCGCAAATCACAATTAAAATCCTTCCCCCTCGGCGTCTGCACATATACCACATACCCCAGCGCCCCAAATTCCCTCATCGCCTTTGCCGCTCGCTCCTGCCCATGATTATGCGTCGTCCCATCCGGCAACCGCCCATCGACATCATTATCATAGCAAAACACGATTTCCCTAATCTCTGGATGCCCCTGCAAATACCGTCGGAGTGCCTTATCCGACAAACACCCCTCCGCCACCCGGTGATCCTTCCGCCAATCAATCCCGTACAGCGCACACAGGCTGGCATGGCTGATCGCATCAATTGCCGCTTCAAATTCATACACCCGCCGACTTCGCCCCGCCATCGTAAACCCGTAGGTTTTGTCCGAATACAACCGGTCCTGCTTAAAGGTCGCCTTTGCCCCCATCGCCCGCATCGAACAATACCGCGCCCTCCCCTGATCATCGAATCCGACAAAGCAACAATTCTGATAGGTGCGCATCACCCCGTTCTTATCCGCTTTTATCTCCTTACTCTGAAATATCTTTCCTTGCCCGATAAGCTCCGCCACAATTTCATCGTCTAACCCCCGTGTCTGCACCAGATAGTTGAAAGCCTGCTGTTGACTCGGTGCCCTGGGCGGTAGCTCCATCTCACCCCTGGGGTCTGTACCCGCATAATTGGTTCCGGCAAAATCGCTCCCCGAAATCGCCGTTTTCCCATAAGCTTCACAACCAAGGATCAGCGCGATCGCCTCGGTCTTACTGCCCTGCCCCAAATACTCCATTGCAAAATCTACGATATCGCCATGCTTCTCGGTAGTAAAACAATTAAATCCCCGCCCATGCTTAAAAAGATAAAGACCGCCACTGTTCTTGACATGAACAGTCTGGCGGTCTCCCTTTTCTATCTCAAACCCATTTTCGACGGCAAGATCAATGATACTGGTACTATACACCTGCCGCATCTGCTCCTCGGTAAAGGGCATCACTCGCGAATCAGTCTTCATTTTCTCTGATCAACCTCCTCCACTTACGCTCACCGACACGCTTCAAAGCCGATCCTGCCTACCGTGATAACTCATACTCATCATCAATATCAGCGCCCCCATCTTCATTTTCATCTGTAGGCAACGCTCCATGACCACTGCGTCCATGAGACTTTGCATATTCCTGCTGTAGTGCCTCTATGTCCAGACGTTCGCATATCTCCGGGCGCAGGATTCCGATAAACTTACTCTTATCACAATGCATCCGCTCGCCAGTAATACAATTTTCCACCATCAACGTCCCATCGGTTGATTGCGCATCCTCATCGGGCATGAGCGACTGCCAAAGGAGATTGATTGGTTTACGCTCACCTTCCTCCAGTAAGTTCTGATCAAGCACCAAGGTCCACCATGCGTAATTGTAGCCGCCCCCACTATTTTCAATAATATCCTTTTGGGTGAAATTAGGCAGTTTATCAAGCTGGCTGATCTTTGGTTTCTCAATCCACCGGGAGGTGTAAGTGTATTCACACTCATCGGCTCGATTATATATAGGAAAGAGACCATTTCTTCCAAGCTGCTCCCTAAAAATAATGTACTCATCATTCAAATAAACATGCCCATTCTTAAATAAATGCCTTAACGTAAACATCGAACCTGTTTTCCAATGCCTCGCCTCATCCAACTGCTTCCATAGAAAATTTGCCGAACCTTCCCAACCGATGTGGTCGCAAAGCTTTTCTGCGTAATGAAGCTCCTCATAGATTGAGGGGGCACGATCCCTTTGTCACCATATAAATCCTTTGCTACCTGATCAAGAACCGATACCGCATAATAATGATCAGAACCAGTAAAATCCACCTGCTTTGCTGTCTTGCTCGCATCAATCTGCGCATTAGGCTTTGTCACATTCTTCTCATATGCCGCCGCACATTTAAGATCGGATGCCTTAGCATAAAAATAGTCACCGACATCCAGCCGATTAGGTTCCCACGTCACCGCCATTACCTGGATAGCACTCCGATAGATCGTCTCCGGATCCTCATCGCACATGATCCACCCTTTTTCCCTCGCTTCAAACATATCAGCCGCCGACACCGTGTAATGTATTTCATCAAAATTTCCGTATTCTTCGGAATAAAATGAAAAGTGTACCTTAAAATCCCGCATTCTTTGTCCTCCCTTTATTTCTTATCTCACGACTATTAAGTACCTTTATTTTTACCTTATCGCTCGATATCCATTTCCTCCTCTGCCCATGTATTGCTGCCTTCCTGCTCCTCCGACTCCCGAAATAGCTCATATCCCTGTTCCGAAATATTGTTCATCCAACCATCCCAGAACCCCAGCATTTTCTCGATCTGTTCTTCCGTCCGCTCATCGGTATCATAATAGATTCCCATATTATCCTGTTGATAGGTCAGGGGCTTAACCACCTTATTCTCATTATCCACCAAAAAGGTGATCTCTGGATCACGCATCGCATCTCCATTTTGCATATAATAGTGCGCCATGCTATATTCCTTTTCCCCGATCAATTTGAAAACCAGATCGTCAAAGTGCTTCGCTGTAAACTTCATATAGGTACGGCTACCATCAAACATTTCTGGCACGAAACGGTGGAGCTTCTGATAAATACTACTTCCATAGTTGCTTGCCGGTTCATCGCCATCAAACTCCAGTGAAAGATTTATCGCCACCTGCTCCTTTAATAGCAAAGCCAACCGTTCTTCTTCGTGAAAGGGCTTATCTGCCTGTTCTTTTGCCGCCTCCCATTGCGCCCTAAGATCATCAAGTTTCTGTTCATTTTCTGCCATGATCGTCCCGATCCGCCCGGCGATATTTTCAATCCTGGTTATATTTCCACTTGCCGATCCCCCCGCCGGTGTCGAATAAACTCCCTGACCACAAAGACTAAATAGGATGTTGTTTACTCCCTCCCGCCTTAATTCCAGGGTAAATCCGCCATAAGAACCGACCGGTTTAACCACATCCTGACCGACCTCCAGTGACTGCATCACAATCGCCAAATACTCCCCCGCCCTCTCCCGATCATCAAACTGGCGACGATTGATCATCATGGTAAATTCCTTGGGCTTCTCCTTATTCCACAAAGCGATATCAGCCTTTTGGCTATCTAACCGTACCAGGCACGCCTTTATCTCACTGGGAAATTTGACCGTCACCTGTTCTTGTAGTGCCGTATGTTCCGTTTTCCATGCCGACTTTAAGGTCTGTAGCCGATAGATTTCATTATCAATTTCCATCTTCCGTTTGATCTTTGGGTTCGATACCGCCAATGCCTTAAATTCTGCATATTGTAATACCGTTTCATCCAGATCCTCACAACTCCTCGCCGCCGATCGCCCGGTCATTATCTGGCTGATGTATCGCTGTTTTTGTTCCAGTATCTGCCAAAGGTAACCGTCAAAGGTCTGTTCCGTGATGTAATTAAAGATAGAAACCTCATCATTTTCATTGCCGAACCGCAAGATCCGACCGTTACGCTGGATCAGATCAGCCGGTCGCCACGGCAGGTCAAGATGATGGAGGGCGATCAATTTATCCTGTACATTAAGACCGGTCCCCATCTTTTCGGTACTGCCCACCATGATCCTGACCCGCCCCGCCCGCACCTGTTCAAATAAAGCTGCGCGCCGCACATCGGTATCGGCATCATGGATGAAAACTACTTCCTCTGCCTTCACCTTAAGGTGGATCAGTTCTTCCTTTAAGGCATGGTAAAAATCAAATTGATCCGCTCCCTTGGGTGTCCCTTTATCGCAAAAGATCAACTGGGTCGAAGACCTCTCCGCCGTATCATGATAGATCTCGGCAACCTTCGCCGCACAGACATTTAACTTGGTATCCGGATCATTTATCAGCGTCTGATCAAGGATACGTGGGTCCACCGCCAAAAGCCGGGCTTCATTGGTCAGTTTGAGAAAATTATCCTCGGTACTGTCCACCTCTTTATTACGGATCGCCTCTGCCCGATCGACCAGACTATCCATCATCGCCTTTTGCTCCGGAGTGATGGGAGTCCTGACCACTTGCATGGTTCCGGTCACTAAGTTCGGAACCGGGATATCCAGCATATCGGCGGTCTTGATATCCGCCACCATCGACAGCATTAACATCAGTTCCGGCAGGTTGTGAAATCGGGAAAATCTGGTTTTCATCTGATAACCCGACCCCTCCGGTTTGATCTCCAATGCCGTCTCAACCCGTCCGAAGGTACTCGCCCATGCGTCAAACATGAGTAACCCTCGCCGTTTAAGGGCTTGCGGTTGTAAGGTCTTCTGCATCACATAAAGCTCTGCCATCGAATTACTCACCGGCGTCCCGGTTAAATAGACCACCCCCTGTTCATTGCTCAGTTCATTGATATATTGGCACTTCATATGCATATCCATTGCCCGCTGGCTACTTTTACCACCGACACCGGCGACGTTACGCATCTTGGTATAGCTGAAATTATTTTTATAAGCGTGAGCTTCATCCACGATCAGATTATCCACCCCCATTTCTTCAAAGGTGATGGCATCATCCTTTTTTACGGCGTTATATAGCTGATCATAGCGGTTTTGGAGATTTATTTTAAAGCTCTCCATCTGCTTTAACGTCCACTTTTGATTGGTTAACATTTTTATTTCCGCTATCTGACCCTTGAT